>CAXTTH010000444.1:0-2002 GCA_964247035.1 uncultured Acetobacteraceae bacterium | reverse complement strand
GGCACCGCCGGCACGGACCGCAACCTGTACGTGCAGGGCATCTCGGTGAACGGCAGCCCGGCCGCCAACAGCGCCGCCGCCATCGACTCAAACGGCACACAGCACTTCCAGATCGTGGTGCCCGCGCACTGACCCCTCCCGAACCGCCGCCGGGGCCGGCTTCCGCGTGGCGGCTGGCCCTTTCCACGGTCAACGGCTGCGGCTCGGCGCCAGCCTGCGGATGCAGCACGCGGACGGCGGCATGCTCTGGATGCGGATGGACCGGGCGATGCATCGTGCTGGATGTGGCGCAGGATGCCTCCAGCATCCATTTCGTTTCCTCCTGCAAGGCTACAGGTCCGTCAGGGTGCGGGCGCTCAAGCTGGAGCGCCGTTAGGTCAGGCGTGCCGGTCACGGCAGGCTGGGGACGGTGGCTGCCGGAACCCGAGAACCTGGACTTCGTGCAGGCCGAGGCGGCGGACGCATAGCGGCGTCTGCCGGCAATGGCCAGAACAATGGCCAGAATACTGGCTCCCGCCCTGCCGAACCGCCCAGACTCCCATCCTGCAGCCTGGCCTGGTAAGCATCGGGCCTTCCTGGTCCGGAACAACCGAGTGACCCGTTCATGCGACTGCCTTGATGGCTCCTTGTTCTCCCGCGGTAAGCCCGGGCGGCGTCAGGTGCTGCGGGCAACGGGCGCCGGGTTCGTCGCCACGCTGACCGCCTTGCTGACGGGCGCAGGGCGCACCGCCTACGCCCAGCCCGTGGCGGGCAAGGCGGCGGCGGTGGACCGCCTTTCGGTACGCATCATCACCGACAACTATACCGACCGCTACACCCTGCCGATGCACACCGAAGGGCTGGGAGTGGAGCGCGTCGGCGCCACGGAGCGGGTCGGCATCGCGCCTCACGCCACGCTGCGGGCGGAATGGGGATTGTCCATGCTCGCCGAATCCCTGCAGGGCAGCGAGACCCGGCGCGTGCTGGTCGATTTCGGCTTCAGCCCCGAAGTGCTGCTGACCAACATGGGCTTCCTCGGCATCAACCCGGCCACGCTGGATGCGCTTGTGCTGAGCCATGGCCATTTCGACCATTTCGGCGGCCTTGTGGGGCTGCTTGCCGCATCGAAGGGCAAGCTCAAGCCGGATCTGCCCCTGTTCGTCGGCGGCGAGGACTGCTTTTGCGCCCGGCAAGGCGCCAATGGCGTCGATTACGGCGTGGTGGACCGGCCCGGCATCCTCGCCGCGGGAATCCGCCTGATGGTGGCCGAAGGGCCCGCGCTCGCCGCCGGCCATGCCATGACCTCCGGCCAAATCCCCAAGGTGACCTACGAGACCCCACTGCGCGCCACCAACGAGCTGATCGCGCTCAACGACGGCCTCGGTTGCGACCCGGCGCTGGAGCCTGCCGCGAAGAACACCGGCAGCTACATCCCGGACGACTTTCAGCACGAGATCGCCACCAGCTACCTGGTCAAGGACAAGGGACTTGTCGTGCTGACCTCGTGCAGCCACCGCGGCGTGCTCAACAGCATCAAGCAAGCGCAAGCCGCCGCCGGCACCGACCGGCTGCACGCCGTGGTGGGCGGCTTTCACCTGGTGCCGCCGTTGAGCGACGACTACGTTCGCCAGGCAGTGGCGGACCTGAAGGCGATGGCCCCGGACTGGGTGATCCCCGCCCACTGCGCCGGCGAGCGGTTCTACGACATCGCCCGGGTGGAGATGCCGGGCCGCATCGTGCGCTCCGCCGTCGGCTCCCGGTTCACCTTCGGCGCGTAGCCGGCGCGAGGGATCGGGCCAGGGGCCGCGCCAGCAGCAGCCCCGCCCCGCCCAGCGCCGCCATCGGCAGGAACACCAGCCCGCCGAACCGCGCGGAGCCCAGCCCCGCCAGCCAGGGCAGCAGCCCCTCGATCGTGGCCGCGACATCGCCCACGAGACCGAGGTCGAGCTTGCAGCGGCGGCCGAGGTTCTCGGGCCGAAGGTCGACTTGCACGATCGTGGCGGCGGTCGGGCAGCACTGCCGC
>CAXTTH010000443.1:0-2004 GCA_964247035.1 uncultured Acetobacteraceae bacterium | reverse complement strand
GCGCCAGGCAGAGGGCGATGGCGGCCTCCATGGCCTGGCAGGCGGCCACGATGCGGCGGCGGTCGTAGCGGTCGGCCGCGTGGCCCGCCGCCAAGGTCAGCAGGGCGATGGGCAGGAACTGCGCGAGGCCGACCCGCCCGAGGTCCAGCGCGCTGCCGGTGAGGGCGTACACCTGCCAGCCGATGGCGACCGACTGCATCTGGAAGGCGAGGCTGCTGCAGATGCGGGCCGACCAGAACAGCGCGAAGGGGCGGTGGCGGAGCAGGGGGGCGGTGTCAGGCACGGATGCGGTGATGCGGCAGAAGCGGCGCGGTGTCGATGCTGGGAATGCTCGAAGGCCGCTCGATCAGCGGAGGCCAGCAGCACGGAAGTTGCGGACATCAAGATATCCTTATATGACCCGCGCGACCTCAAGAGGACCGCTGCGATGCCCGACGTCTCGATGCCGACCGACTACAAGGTGAAGGACTTCTCCCTGGCCGAATGGGGCCGCAAGGAGATCGCCATGGCCGAGGACGAGATGCCCGGCCTCATGGCCATCCGCGCCGAGTACGGGCCGAGCCAGTCGCTGAAAGGCGCGCGCATCGCCGGCTGCCTGCACATGACGATCCAGACCGCCGTGCTGATCGAGACGCTGACGGCGCTGGGCGCCACGGTGCGCTGGTCGTCCTGCAACATCTTCTCGACCCAGGACCACGCCGCCGCCGCCGTGGCCGCCGCCGGCACGCCGGTGTTCGCCTGGAAGGGCATGGACGAGGACGAGTTCAACTGGTGCATCGAGCGGACCATCCACGGGCCGGACGGCTGGACGCCCAACATGATCCTCGATGACGGCGGGGACCTCACCGTCATGATGCACCAGAAGTTCCCCGAGATGATGCGCGACGTGAAGGGCCTCTCGGAGGAGACCACCACCGGCGTGCATCGCCTGTGGGAGATGGTGCGCGCGGGCACGCTGATGGTGCCCGCCATCAACGTGAACGACAGCGTCACCAAGTCCAAGTTCGACAACCTGTACGGCTGCCGCGAGAGCCTGGTGGACGCCATCCGCCGCGGCACGGACGTGATGCTGGCCGGCAAGGTCGCCGTGGTGGCCGGGTTCGGCGACGTGGGCAAGGGCTCCGCCGCCAGCCTGCGCCAGGGCGGTTGCCGGGTGCTGGTGACGGAGGTGGACCCGATCTGCGCCTTGCAGGCCGCGATGGAGGGCTACGAGGTCGTCACCATGGAGAAGGCGGCGCCGCGCGGCGACATCTTCGTGACCGCCACCGGCAACATCGACGTGATCGACATCGACCACATGCGGGCCATGAAGCACCGCGCCATCGTGTGCAACATCGGCCATTTCGACAGCGAGATCCAGATCGAGGCGCTGCGCAACTACACCTGGGACAACGTGAAGCCGCAGGTGGACGAGGTGGTGTTCCCGGACGGCAAGCGGCTGATCGTGCTCAGCGAGGGCCGGCTGGTGAACCTGGGCAACGCCACCGGGCATCCGTCCTTCGTGATGAGCGCCTCGTTCAGCAACCAGGTGCTGGCGCAACTCGAGCTGTGGAACGCGCCTGCCGGCAAGTATGAGAACAAGGTCTACACCCTGCCGAAGCACCTGGACGAGAAGGTGGCCGCCCTGCACCTGGCCAAGGTCGGCGCAGAGCTGACCAAGCTGACGCCGAAGCAGGCCGAGTACATCGGCTCGCCGGTGTCCGGCCCGTTTAAGCACGACTTGTACCGCTACTGAGGCGCCACCGCGGCCGTGGTGCGGCGCACGCACGGCCGTTTTGGTTGAATTACCGCAACGGACAAGTTTTTTCTTTTTCTTTAACACACGGTACATCCAGGACAGGGCACGTTGCCTCCGCTCAAGCCCATGCGGAGTCTGCCTTGTCCCAGCCCCCGGCCGTGCCGCACACCCAAGCGTTGCGCCACGCCTTGTCCGATGACCTTGGCCCGTCCGAGGTCGCCGACCTGATGTTCCTCGAAGCCTGGGAGCGTGACCCGGCGCCCGGC
>CAXTTH010000442.1:0-2014 GCA_964247035.1 uncultured Acetobacteraceae bacterium | reverse complement strand
GACACGGGTGGGGCGGGTGCTGCGGCTGACCCGGCTGGACGAGCTGCCGCAGCTGCTCAACGTGCTCGGCGGCAGCATGGCGCTGGTCGGCCCCCGCCCGGAGCGGCCGCACTTCGCCGAGCAGCTCAGCCAGGTCATCCCGCACTTCGCCGAGCGGCTGACGGTCAAGCCCGGCATCACCGGGTGGGCGCAGGTCAGGCACCCGTATGGCGCGTCGGTGGAGGACGCGCGGCAGAAGCTGGCCTATGACCTGCACTACCTGGAGCGGCGCAGCCTGCAGCTCGACCTGCGCATCCTGCTCGCCACCCTGTCCGTGATGGCCAGGCGCACCGGGGCGCGCTGAAGGCCGGAGCGACCGATGGAGCGGTCATCCACGGGGTTCATGCTTCCTGCGCTTCGGGCAGATCGACGCCGAGGTACAGCTCGTCCAGGGAGACTCGGAGGCCGATCTCCGGCATGTCCAGCGCCTCGCCGGGCCCCAGCAGCTGGCCGGACCAGCCGTCGCGGGTGCGGGCGAACACCGTGGCGGCGATGCGGTCCTGCTCCAGCATGACGTAACGCTGCACGGTCGGCATGGCCTGGCACTCGCGGTTCTTCACGATGCGGTCCACCCCGGCGGTGGACGGGCTGAGGACTTCAAAGACGACGACCGGGTCCTTGACGCTGGCGCCTGCGCCGTCCAGCTCCCCGCAGCGCACGATCCCGTCGGGGTAGCGCACCGTCATCGCCAGGCGGAGCTGCATGTCGCTGCCGAGGAACTCGCAGGCGCCGCCGCGCAGCGGGCCGCCGATCGAGATGGCGAGGTTGCGCTGGAGCCGGGCGTGCGCGATCGTGCCGCCGGCCATCGCGACCGGGCGCTCGCCGTCGAACTCGTGCTTGGCCGGCTGGCGGGCTTCCCACTCCAGGAACTCCGCCATCGTCATCGGCTGGCGCAGGGCGTTGCTCATGGGCGGAGCATAGCAGCGACGGCGAAGGCCGTGCGAGGCGCAACTGCCAGCAGGCCCGTGCGGAACGCCTGGATGAGGCGGTTGACCGGCAAAGGCTTCGGTTGCTGCATGGGCCCTCCTGCGCGTGTGGCCGGGCCTGGACCGTCTTTGGCCGTGCGTGCTTGTGACATCAGGTATGAACCGTCACCATTGGGCAGTGTTGCACGAAGACCCACCCGGAACCCATCCGATGATCCGCCCCGCCCTCCTCGCAGTCGCCATGCTGCTGTCCGGCTGCACTCATTCCGTGGCGCAGGGGGAAGCTGGCCCCTTGCGGGCGGCGCTGCCCTCGCTGGCGCCCCTGGTCAAGCGCGTGGTGCCCTCCGTGGTGAACATCGCCGTCACCGAGAGCGTGGCCGCGGACCAGGACGTGCAGCTGCCCTCCGCCCTGCGCGGCACGCCGCTGGAGAAGCAGTTCCGCGAGCGGCTGCGCTCGCGGCGCGAGCAGGTGCAGGGCGCGGGCTCCGGCTTCGTGATCGACCCCTCGGGCGTCATCGTCACCAACAACCACGTGGTGGGCCATGCCGACCGCATCATCGTCTCGCTGTCGAACGGCAGGGAGCTGACGGCCAAGGTGCTGGGCACGGACGAGCTGACCGACATCGCCGTCATCAAGGTGGAGGGCGCCGGGTCGCTGCCCGCCGTCACCTGGGGGGACTCGCGCAGCGTCGAGGTGGGGGACTGGATCGTGGCCGCCGGCAACCCGTTCGGGCTCGGTTCCTCGGTCAGCGCCGGCATCGTCTCGGCGCGGGGGCGCGACATCGGCGCCGGCCCGTTCGACGACTTCCTGCAGATCGACGCGCCGATCAACCCGGGCAACTCGGGCGGCCCCACCTTCAACCTGGAGGGCCAGGTGATCGCGGTGAACACGGCCATCGTCTCGCCCACCGGCGGCTCGGTCGGCATCGGCTTCGCCATCCCGAGCGAGATCGCGATGAAGATCGTGGCCGAGCTGCGCGAGAAGGGCCACGTGGACCGCGGCTGGCTGGGCGTGAGCGTGCAGGACGTGCCGCGCAGCCCGTCCGGCG
>CAXTTH010000441.1:0-2015 GCA_964247035.1 uncultured Acetobacteraceae bacterium | reverse complement strand
GCATAGGTAGCGTAGGTTTTAGGGTCTTGCAGGTGATGCAGCAGGCGCAATGACAGGTCCACCATGGTGCGGCACTTGGAGACGACTTTGGTGCGGCGGCGCAAGCGCGCGAGGTAGTGTCGGACGTTGCTGTTGTCCTGCTCGATGGGGAAGGTGAGACCCTTTCCCGTGAAGAGCTGGTCGGGCGGGATCACCCGGCGATAGCCTTCCCAACCGTCGGTTACGAACGTCTTGCCAGCCAGCCCGACCTTGTCGATCAGCCTGCGGCAGGTTGCATCATCACCCCTCCGTCGCTGTTCCAACGGCTGCGCCGCCGGAACCTTGAAGCGCCTCCGCCCACCCAAAACCCAGGCCACGGCGCGCCGGCGATCAACGTCATAGGCGCGCCAGACCCAGAGCTTGGCAGACTTTTTTCAGAAAATGCCACATCTCGTCCACCTCCACCGTCACTGCGGCGGCCGAAACCTCCGGCTCCGGCAAAGCAGCGGCTTCCGCGCGCACCCATTTCAGCACCGCCACGTCGCTCACCCCGAGCAGGCGGCCGATGGCGCTGAAGCCCATGCCCCCCATGCCATACAGCAAAACTGCCAGAGCCTTCATGGCAGGCGGCTTGCCGCGCAAAGGCGTGTCAGTGAAATTGCAGCCGCACGCCCGGCAACGGTAGCGCTGATGCCCCCGCGCCGTGCCGCTCTTGGCATGGTCCGAAGCCCCGCACCGCTTGCAACACAACGCATCCAACAACACCCGCAGCCCCCACAAACACCGGCCGACAGCTTGCCACAAACCACCTTCTATCTCAAGTTAGAACT
Organism: uncultured Acetobacteraceae bacterium; assembly: GCA_964247035.1. Taxonomy (GTDB): domain Bacteria; phylum Pseudomonadota; class Alphaproteobacteria; order Acetobacterales; family Acetobacteraceae; genus LMUY01. Next base: position 1,206 of record CAXTTH010000441.1, on the reverse strand, counting down.
CTTAGAAAGATTGCGCGTTACTAGCAACAACCCTATTCATTCTTCTGGTGCTCACCCATTGAAAAATGTGGCGCGTTCCTCCTCCAACCTCCGCGCCCTCTCCCGCAGCACATACTTCTACATCTTCCCCGTGGATGTTTTCGGCAGCGGCCCGAACAGCACTGTCCGCCGTGCCTTGAAGTGCGCCATCCGCCCGCGGCAGAACGCGATCAGCCCCACCTCGTCCGCCTCTGCCCCGGCTTGAGCGTCACGAAGGCGCACGGCGTCTCGCCCCATGTCGCGTCCGGCCGCGCCACCACGGCGGCTTCCAGCACCGCCGGGTAGCGGTACAGCACGCTCTCCGCCTCGATGGTCGAGATGTTCTCGCCGCCGCTGATGATGTCCTTCGCCCAGTTGCGGATTTCCACGGACCCGTCCGGGTGGCGCACCCCGAGGTCCCCGGTGTGCAGCCAGCCGCCGGCGAAGGCGGCCTCGGTCGCCGCCGGGTCGTGCAGGCAGCCTTTCCTGACGACGTTGCCGCGCAGCAGCTCGCCTATGGCGGCCTGGCCCCAGCGGTCATCATCTTCAGTACCGTGCGTCTCCGCGGGGATGCGGAAAACGCGGCAGAGGTTTACCAGGGCGCCGTGCCGCTGACGGCGGAGGGCATTGCGGAGACAGTTGGATGGCTGGTGGGGTTGCCGGGACACGTGAACGTCAACCGGATCGAAACGATGCCGACATGCCCGGCGCTAGGGCCGCTGGCAATCAAGCGGGCCTGGCGCCGTCGATGGGTGGACGAATCCGTTGAAGAAGCTGCTGCGGAGCGCTGCCGTGCAGGCGGTGACCGCCCGGGTGGTCGGCCGATACCTCGACCTCGCGCTGCGCACCACGCGCTGGCGGCTGGTGGGCGAGGAGCACGTATTGGAGCAGATCGCTGGGCATCCGGCGATCGCGGCGTTCTGGCATGAGCGGTTGCCGCTTGTGCCGGCGCTCTGGTTCGCCATGCAGCGCCGGGGGGCGCAGGGCACGCCGCGGGTGCTGGTCAGCAAGCACCGGGACGGGCGGTTTATCGGCATCGTCGTGCAGCGGTTCGGGGTGCAAGTGGTGCACGGCTCGTCCTCCAAGGACGGTTCGGCGCGGGACGTGTCGGAGAAGGGCGGCATGGCCAGCATCCGGGTGCTGCTGGCGCAGCTGCAGGCCGGCGAGCACGTGCTGATCACGCCGGAC
>CAXTTH010000440.1:0-2020 GCA_964247035.1 uncultured Acetobacteraceae bacterium | reverse complement strand
CTGCTCACCGCCTGAACAAAGCACGAACGGCGTTTGGATGCAAGCTCTTTGTTTGGTGATCTAACGTCAGGGCGGCGCGGCGAGTGGGGCGGGCGTTCCGGCTGGCCAGCGACATGGCCTTACCGCCGGCCGACGCCGCCACGATGCTGTCGGGCGCGCGGAACGGCAGCGTCGTGCTGTGCAACGGCGGGGGCTTCTGCCTGGTCGGCAGCTACGGACCGGCTGGAGCGCATCGGCGATTCCATGGCGGCCATCGCCCTGTCGCTCGGCTGCGAGTGCGAGAGCGGGTTCAGCACGGCCTTCGAGCTGGTGATGGGCTGCTCGCCGCGGCGGCGTGGCCAACGCCCTGCACGACGCCGGGCTGGGACCGCTTTGACGTGCGAGTCCGGCTTGGACTAGCGTTGCGGGCAACGCCGGGGCAACGCCGGCGCCCGAGGAGCCGCCATGACCCGACGCCTGCTGCCCGCGCTTGCCTTGGCCGCGCTGCCCCTCGTCGCGGCGGCGGCCGAGCCGCTCAGGATCGGGGTGATCGCGGAGAACTCCGCCATCTCCGGCATCGCCATCCCGAACGGGGCGCAGGTGGCGGCGGAGGAGATCAACGCGGCCGGCGGGGTGGACGGGCGGATGATCGAGATCGTGGCCTATGACGACCATGCCTCCGCGTCGGACGCGGTGCGCGCCTTCCAGCGGCTGGCCAGCCAGGACAAGGTGAGTGCGGTGATCGCCACCTACACCAGCGAGGTGGCGCTGGCGCTGGAGCCGTGGGCGGGGCGGCTGAAGCTGCCGACGATCACGCCGGGTGCGGCGAGCGACGAGATCGGCGCGCGCATCCACGCGGATTACGGCCACCTGAGATACTTCTTCCAGGGCTACCTGGAGTCGAGCTTCCTGGGGCAGTCGGTGTGCGATTCCACCAAGGACCTGCTGGTGGACGGTCCGCACCCCATCAAGACCGCGGTGGTGATGAGCGAGGACGCCGCCTGGACCGGGCCGCTCGACGCCGAGTACCTGAAGTGCCTGCCGCAGATCGGCGTACAGGTGGTGGACCATGTCCGCTTCTCGCCGGACACCACGGACTTCACGCCGATCTACAACGGCATCGAGGCCAGGCATCCGGACGTGATCGTCAACGGCATCAGCCATGTGGGCGTGCAGCCGACGGTGCAGTGGGCCAACCAGCAGGTGCCGATCCCGCTGATCGGGGTGTCGTCGCAGGCGACCGGCTCGACGTTCTGGAAGGACACCAACGGCGCGACCGAAGGCGTGGTGCTGCAACTGGTCGCGGTGGACACGGTGGCCAGCACGCCCAAGACGATCCCGTTCGGGCAGGCCTACATCAAGAAGTACGGCATCACCCCGGCCTATACCGGCTACGGCGCCTATGACGAGGTTTACTACATCGCGGACGCGGTGCGCCGGGCCGGGGGCACGGAGCCGGACAAGCTGGTGGAGGCGCTGGAGCGGACGGACTGGCAGGGCACGGTCGGGCGCATCCGCTTTTTCGGCAAGGACGACCCGGCGACGCACGCGATGCGCTACGGGCCTGATGACGTGAGCGGGCTGATCGTGCAGTGGCAGGACGGCAAGCAGGTGCCGGTGTGGCCGGCGGCGGTGGCGGGCGCGAACAAGCTGCGGTTCCCGTCGTTCGTGAGGATGGCCCACTGAGCGGGGGCGGCTTGCCCTCTCCCGCGGGCGGGAGAGGGAGAAGCGAGCCATGCTGACCGGCTGGGTGTTGCGTGGCTTCCCCCTCACCCCGGCCCTCTCCCCGAGGGAGAGGGAGAAGCAAGCCATGCTGACCGGCTGGGTGTTGCGGGGCTTCCCCCTCACCCCGGCCCTCTCCCGCGGGCGGGAGAGGGAGAAGCGAGTTATGCTGACTGGCTGGGTGTGGCGGGGCTTGCCCTCACCCCGGCCCTCTCCCGCGGGCGGGAGAGGGAGCAGCGAGCCATGCTGACTGCGCAGATCCTCATCGACGGGTTCGCGATCAGCGCGCTGTACGGGCTGGGGGCGGTGGGGTTCACGC
>CAXTTH010000439.1:0-2020 GCA_964247035.1 uncultured Acetobacteraceae bacterium | reverse complement strand
GGCGGGCGGCGGCAGGGTGCGCCAGCCAGTGCGGCGGGCGCAGGCGGGCGACGCGGCCGCCCTCCTGGTCCAGCATGATGACGGCCAAGGGCGGCAGGAGGCGGGCGAGGTGGGCCGTGAGCGCCACGAGTTGCGCCGGGTCTTGAATGTTACGGGCAAACAGGATGACGCCGGCGGGGCGGCGCTCGCGCAGCAGGACGGCCTCGTCCGCCGTCAACTTAGGGCCGGCAATGCCGATGACCGCGGGTTTCATCCCGAGGTTCTAGGCGGCCGGCGCCAACCGGCCAAGGGGCGGAGACCCTTGCCCGGCAAGCGATCCGGATGCGGTCAGCGATGGACCAAGGCCCGGGACGCGGGATGTCCGGGCTGCGGGCCGAAACCATGGACGCCGCCGTCCCGGGCAACCATCAGCGAGCTATCCTCGTCGCCATCGTGGCCGCGGCACGACGGTTCGGCAGTGCCGCAGCGCCGCTCATCCGCCACAGCTCAAGTAGCCGTTCTGGTTGCTGATGCCGCTGCCGCCGCGACGCGGCACAAAGATGTGGGTGGGATGCCAGCTTCCGTCGACGCGTGCGCAAAGGGCCGAGAGGTAAGGTCCGTCCACGCGAATCTCCCGGCAGCTCGCCCCATAGGACCCGTCCGGAACGTAAGCCGCGAGGGCTGGCGCGCAGATGGATGCGAGACCCAGCGTGCCGAGAAGAAATGCGGCAGGCGCAAGACACGGCTTCATGCGATGGATCATCGACTTTGTCCTTATCTGTGCTCGGCAGGATCACGCGCGTCCCGCCTTTCCAGGGTTGCTGTCAGACATCAGCAAGGCGCCTCTCAAGTGACGGGCCTGAAGCCGGACTCCGAGATCTTTGTGGCAGCTCTCCCAAGCAGGCGGCGAAGGCGGGCCGAGGAGTGGAGTTTGTGGCTGCGATGAACCTGGGCGCGCGATGCGGCTTTGGATGGGACAAGGCCTTAGCGGGCAACCACAGGAGGGACCATGAAGCGGCGCAACATCGGATACGTGCTGGCAGTTGCCGTGGCGGCAGCGCAGCCGGCTGCGGCTCAAGGCCAGAAAAGCCTGTTCACGGGACATTGGCATTGGAACAAGGCGCAATCAGTCTTGCCGCCGGGCGAGTCGCCCGTGAACGACCTCGTCACCGACATCGACCGGGTGGACAGCACGCATGTGCGCTGGTCGATGACGACCATCGATGCCAAGGGCCGCAAAGGCGTGGAATCGTTCGACACTCCGGCGAACGGTGATTTCTACCCGATCAGCGCCGATACCGTGGCCGCGTTCACCCTGACGCCGTCCAGCATGCAGGGGACGTTCAAAGACTCGACCGGTCAGGTGGACGTGCTGACGTGCACCCTGTCCAGCAACGGGGCCAAGATGACCTGCAACGGCGCCATGACGCTGCAAGACGGCACCGTTGCGCATTACGTCGACGTGTTCGACCGGTCATGACGTTCCGGGTGCTGGCCGCTGTCATCTGCCTGCTCGTGGCCGGATGCGCCTATGATGGCTATGGCGGCAGTTACGGGGGCGGCTACGGCGATTATAGCAGCTTCGGCTATGGCGGCTACGGCGGGTATGGACTTGGCGGCTACCATCACGGGTTCGGCCACGGTTACTACGACCGGGGCTTCGAGGGCGGCGGACGGTTCGGCGGCCACGGCTTCGGCCATGTCGGCGGCGGGCATGGTTTCGGCGGGCACGGCTTCGGCGGTGGCGGGCACGGTGGGTTCGGCGGCGGTGGTCACGGCGGCCGCTAGGCCCAGCGCCGGGTCAGGCCTGCGTGATGCTTTCGGCAAAGTGGCAGGCGACCAGCCTGTCCTCCACCGGGCGCAATGCCGGGCGTTCGGTCAGGCAGCGCTCCGCGGCAAACGGGCAGCGGCTGGCGAAGGCGCAGCCGGGGGGCGGGTCCACCGGGGATGGCAGTTCGCCGCGGACGGGGACGCTGGCGATGCGGCGCGCTGGGTCCACGAAGGGGGTCGAGGCGAGCAGCATCCGGGTGTAGGGATGCAG
>CAXTTH010000438.1:0-2041 GCA_964247035.1 uncultured Acetobacteraceae bacterium | reverse complement strand
GGATGGCCCGGTGGACGGGGCCGGGGCGTTCGCCGCCACGCTGGACGCGACGCTGGCGCGGCTGAACGCGGACTATGCCGACCACCGGCGCGGCGGCTACGGCATGCTGCCGCCGGAGGTGCGGTTCGCGCTGCCGGGTGCGTTCGCCGCCTGGATGGCGCGGCGCGGCCGGCTGGGCGGGCAGAACAAGGTGCCGCGCGTCATCAACGACCCGGCCCTGCTCAGGGATCTGCTGGCATTCGTGGCGGGCGGGCAAGCGTAGCCTCGGCGCGGGAGCGCAGGCGTTGCCATAGCGGCCCTTCCGGGACATCCTGCGCCGACCGGTTCTCACGGTCGCCCAGGTCGTCCAGCAGCCGCTTGGCGATCAGGCCGCGATGGCCTTTCTCCCAATGATCCATGGCGCCGTCCGCGGGCATCCATGTGGGAACGTTCAGCAGGAGGTACTTGGCCAGCCCATCGAGCAGCGGCTCGTAGGTGGCGCGCAGGGCGGCCAGGGTCGCCTCCGCGTCCGCGCTGTCCTCCCAACTGACGCCTGCCTCGGTCAGGGCGGCCTCCATCTGGAGGTAGCCGGCATGGTCCAGCCGGTTGCCGCCGTCGTAGCGGCTCGGCTTGGTGGTGAAGGACTGCGCCATCTCCACCAGGATCTGCCGTCCCATGGTAAACGTCATGCGCGCCTGCAGCGGCGGCAGCTCCGGCACCCCCACCAGCACCAGGGCGCAGGAATCCATGATGCAGGCCAGGCCGGCCAGCCAGGACTGGTTGTCGTGCTGCGAGCGGTAGTAGGCCAGCATCGGGTACGACAGGTGGCTTTCCAGCAGCTCGGACCCCCAGGCCTCCCATTCCCGGAACAAGCCGCCCAACTGCTCCAGGCCGCCGCCCTCGGCGTGGCGCACCAGCAGCGTCGTTGCCGTCGGCGGCGAGCCGGCGCGCCCGTCCAACTGGATGACGTGCGCCTCGCGCCGGGTGAACAGCTGGTACAGCACCGGCAGGTAGCCGATGACGATGGCGATGAAGCCGATGCCGAAGCCGGCCTCCAGCACCGAGACCAGCCGGCCGCCGCCGCTGTGCGGCACCACGTCGCCGTAGCCCAGGGTGAAGAAGGTGACGCCGCTCATGTAGAGCTGCTCGAAGTAGGGCGAGTCCGCGCCGGGTCCGTGCGCCGGCTCCAGCGCCCAGCCGAGCGTGCCAAACCCGGCGATCAGCGTGCCTGCCCAGGTGGCGAACAGCATCAGCATGGCCAGCGGGCCGAACAAGCTGAGCCAGTGCTCCCGCTGGCCGACGTTCGGGATACGGTTGCTGAGCCCCGACCAGGCGCGCCAGGTGGAACGGAAGAACAGCCGGGTGATGCGCCGGCGGCGGCGGACGCGACGGGGCAGCAGCATGACCTCGAACGCGTCCTGCAGCACCAGCGCCACCCCCAGCAGCGCCAGGCAGCCAACGATCAATCTCATATGGTTCCTTTACGCCATCCACGTCGCGGTTGCGCACCTGAGTGCGTGGCGATGCAACGGCAAGCCCCTGCCTGCGCTTGAGACGGCAACCCCATGGCGGAGCAGGCCCAGTGAGCGGCGCGACCTACCAGCCCATCGACACCCTCAAGCTGCTCGCAGACGATTTATGGATCGTGGACAGCGGGCCGATGTACGGCGCGCTGCCGTTGCGCATGACGGTGGTGCGGCTGCCCGGCGGCGGCCTGCTGCTGCACTCGCCGACGCGCTACACCTCGGCGCTGGCCAAGCAACTGGAGGGGCTCGGCCCGGTGCAGGCTTTGTTCGCGCCCAACTTCGCGCACTGGATGCACCTGCGGGACTGGCAGCTAGGCTGCCCCGGCGCCGTCACCTGGGCCGCTCCCGGCCTGCGCCAGCGTCGCGCGGTGCGCAAGGCGGGCGTCGTGGTCGATCACGAGCTGACCGACGTTGCGCCGCCGCAGTGGGGCGGCGCGATCGAGCTGGTGACGGTGCCCGGCGGCCTCGGCTTCCGGGAGGTCGCGCTGTTCCACGTCCCGTCCCGCACGCTGGTGCTGGCGGACCTGGTGCAGAAC
>CAXTTH010000437.1:666-2043 GCA_964247035.1 uncultured Acetobacteraceae bacterium | reverse complement strand
GGATAGACGCAACCTGCGGCGACTGCGCCGGCGGCACCATGGCGGCCAGGCGCTCCGGCGGTGGGGACGCCTCCTGCACCACGCGCGCGCCGTCGTTGCCGGAATAGCGATACCAGGCGGCATAGGTGCCGGCGGCGATCACCAAGCCCAGCAGCACCACCGCGCCGGCCGGCACCCCGCGCTGCGGCACCGGCATGGGGAAGGCCAGGCGGGTCTTCTGATTGACCTCCTGCGCCTCCGCCCGGAAACGGCGGGACATCTCGGCCGCGTCCAGGCCGAGCGCCGCGGCGTAAGCCCGCACGAAGCCCATGGCGTAGGCATTGCCAGGCAGCGCGGATAGCCGCCCCTCCTCGATTGCCTGGAGATAGGATTGGCGGATGCGGAGCCCGGCAGCCAGCTCGTCCAGCGTCCAGCCCTGGCGCTGGCGGGCCAGGCGGAGTTCTGCCCCAACTCGCGCCGCTCCCTCGCCGGGCACGAGTCCGTCCGGATCGAGGTAGGACATCACGCCGCGGCGCCGGCGAGGGGATGAGCTGGCAGCACGCACGTCTCCGGTTGCCGGGTGAATCCTTGGGGCGGGGATGTAAACCTTCCGGTATCGGACTGCAAAACGACCTATGGCTCCAGCCCATGCTCCCGCGCCCAGGCAGCGATCGGCTCGCGCAGACTAGCCTCTCCCGAGGCGTTGGCCCGCAGCGAGTGCAGCACGGGACGGAACGCATCCAGTCGGGCCGAGCGCAGGAACGCCTTGGTGGCGAGCAGCCCGGATGCGGGCATGGACAGCGCCGTGATGCCGAGGGCCGCCAGCGTCAGCGCCTCCAGCGGGCGGGACGCCGCCTCGCCGCAGACGGAAAGCGACACCTGCGCCGCCTCCGCGCAGCCGCGCACGTGGTCCAGGATGTCCAGCACGGGCGGCGAAAGCAGGTCGTAGCGGCCCGCCAGCGCCGGACTGCCGCGGTCCGCCGCGAACAGGAACTGCATGAGGTCGTTGGAGCCGATGGAAACGAACTGGCAGTCCTTGAGCAGCGCCGGCAACTGCCACAGCAGGGAGGGCACCTCCAGCATGGTGCCGATGCGCAGGCGGCTGGGCGCGGGCCGCACCCGGGCCGCCTCCGCATACAGCAGGCCGCGGGCGGCGCGGAACTCCGCCACCGTCGCCACCATGGGGAACATGACGGATAACGGCCGCCCCCCTGCCGCCAGCAGCAGCGCTCGCACCTGGCGGCGCAGCAGCGCCGGGCGGTCCAGGGCCACGCGCAGGGAACGCCAACCCATGGCCGGGTTCTCCTCCTCGGGCGCCGGCGCGTCCGGGAGCATCTTGTCGCCGCCCAGATCCAGGGTGCGGAACAGCACGGGGCGGTCCCCGGCGGCGTCCAGCAC
>CAXTTH010000437.1:0-656 GCA_964247035.1 uncultured Acetobacteraceae bacterium | reverse complement strand
GCGACCAGTCGAGGAAATAGCGGATGCCCGCGGCGCCGAGCACGTTGGCGATCTTGTGGAACCAGCAGCGCTGCGTCCTGGCCTGCGGGAACACCTCCCGCACCGCGCTCCAGAACCCCAGTGCCCCGTCGCCGATGACCAGCACCGGGGCGCGCATCCCCCGCCGGGCGCCGTCGCGGGCCGGGGGGGCGGCCCGGCCCTCGATGGCGCGGTCATAGCTGGTGCGCACCTCGGCGTCCGGCCGCAGGATGAGCTGGCCCTCGTCCGCGTCGAGAACTGCCTCGTCACCCGGCCCTAGGGCGTCCAGCAGGCCGCGCACCCCGCCCACCATGGGCAGGCCGAGCGCGCGTCCCAGGATGGCGGCGTGGCCGGAAGGGCTCGCCTCCTCGATGGCGATCCCGGCGATGCCGCTCGCGTGCCACTGCAGCAACTGGGCCGGGCCCAGCCGGCGGACCACCAGGATGGCGCCGGGCGCCACCGGCCCGGGTGTCGCGCCGCCGTCCAACGCCTGCAGCAGCCGGGCCGCGAGGTCTTCCAGGTCGGCCAGGCGCTCGCGCAGATAGGGATCGGTGATGCGGCGCATCCGGTCGCGCAGGTCGCTGGCCACCCGCACCACGACCGCCTCCGCCTTACGCCCCGTGCGGATCGCCTCCCTC
>CAXTTH010000436.1:0-2055 GCA_964247035.1 uncultured Acetobacteraceae bacterium | reverse complement strand
CCCGCACCGCTTGCAACACAACGCATCCAACAACACCCGCAGCCCCCACAAACACAGGCCGACAGCTTGCCACAAACCACTTTCTATCTCAAGTTAGAACTCTCCAACGTTTTAAGGTTGGTGCAAGCTCCGGAATGCCTCAATTGATGTCTGCTATTAGGCACAATTTTGGTTCTGTCGAATGTCTGAATGAGGTCGAAAGCGGAAATTCAAAGTGACTCATCAGCAGTACGGCCGGCTTCTCGCGGGGTCCGGAGCACCGCCCCGCCCCGCTAAACCGGCAGCAGCGCCGGCCGCCGCGCCGAGTACCACCGCACCATCATCAACCGCGCCACCACCGTCGCCGTGAACATGGTGGTCACGATGCCCACCGTGATCGTCACCGCGAACCCCCGCACCGGCCCTGACCCGAACACGAACAGCATCACGTGCGCCAGGAACGCCGTCGCGTTGCTGTCGATGATGGTGCTGTAAGCCCGGCGGAACCCGGCCTCCAGCGCCGCCACCGGCTTGCGGTCGAGCTTGGTTTCCTCGCGGATGCGCTCGTTGATCAGGATGTTGGCGTCCACCGCCATGCCGAGCGTGAGCAGGATGCCCGCCATGCCCGGCAGCGTCAGCGTCGCTTCCAGCAGGGAGAGGATGGCCAGCATCATCACTAGGTTCAGCAGCAGTGCGATGTTCGCGAACCAGCCGAACAGGCCGTAGAAGGTGCCCATGAAGCCGACCACCAGCAGGAAGCCGACGCCGAGCGCCACCGCGCCGGCGCGGATGCTGTCGGCGCCCAGCTCGGGCCCCACCGTGCGTTCCTCCACCACCGTCAGCGGCGCGGGCAGCGCGCCGGCGCGCAGCAGCACGGCCAGGTCGGTCGCGGACTGCACGGTGAAGCTGCCGCTGATCTGGCCGTGCCCGCCGCTGATCGGCTCGCGGATCACCGGCGCGGTCAGCACCTTGCCGTCCAGCACGATGGCGAACGGGTGGCCCACCTGCTCCGTGGTGATCGCGGCGAAGCGACGTGACCCGGCGCTGTCGAACACGAAGTTCACCACCCACTCGTTGGTCTGGCTGCTGCGCCCCGGGCTAGCGTCGCTCAGGCTCGACCCGTCCAGCTCGACCCGGCGGCGCACCACGTATCTCTGCGGCCCTTTCTCGGAAGGCAGTATCTCGTCGCCCGGCGGGGCCGGATGGCCGGGGTCGGCCGCCTCGTCCAGCAGGTGGAACGTCATCTTGGCGGTGGTGCCGAGCAGCTGCTTGATGCGGTTCGGGTCGTTCACGCCGGGCAGTTGCACCACGATGCGGTCGGCGCCCTGCCGGGTGATCTGCGGGTCCAGCACGCCGGTCGCGTCGATGCGGCGGCGGACGATCTCGATGGATTGCTGCACCGCCGCCGCCGTGCGGGCGCGCAGCGCCGCCTCGTTCGGGGTGAGGGTGAGCGCCCCGTCGGCCCCCGGCGCGATGTCGAAATCCTGCCCGCCGTCCGAGCCGGCGGCCTGGGCGCGCAGGGTCTCGGTGGCGGAGGCGGCCTGCGCCGGGTTGCGCAGGGTGAGGGCCACGCCGCCGCCCGCCTCGGCCAGGGTGCGGTACTGCCCGGCGAGCGCCTGGCGGGCGCGGTCCAGGATGGTGTCGAGCCGTTCCTTGCGCACCGCCTCCGCGTCCACTTGCAGCAGCAGGTAGGAGCCACCGCGCAGGTCCAGCCCGAGATGCACCTGCCGCCACGGCAGCCACGATGCGGGGCGGGGCAGCAGGTTGGGCAGGCAGAGCAGCGCGCCCAGGACGCAGAGGCCGAGGATCAGCGCGGTCTTGGCGCGGCCGAAATACAGCATGGGGGCGCGGTCACTCCGATCAGGCAGCGTCTATGCCGAGCGGAGCAGGGCGATGCAACCCTGCCGCCGCCGTGCTATGCGCCCCCCCATGAAGATTGGGCCATGAGCGAGTCGCGGTTGCGCATGGGCGTGGTGGGCGCCGGGCATTTCGGCCGCTTCCACGCGCTGAAGGTGGCCGCGGCCCCTCGCGCCCGGCTGGTGGGGCTGCATGACGCGGACACGGCCCGCGCCGAGG
>CAXTTH010000435.1:0-2076 GCA_964247035.1 uncultured Acetobacteraceae bacterium | reverse complement strand
GGCCAGCGCGCCGATCGCCCGGGTGGACGGCGTGTTCAACGCCGTGGTGGCGGACCTGATCGACCTCGCCCGCGGCCGGCTGACGCCCACCTGGGGGCAGGAGACGGGGGCGGACGGCCCGTGCGTGCCGATCGGCCAGCACCTCGGCGCCTACTACCTGCGGCTGATGGTCACGGACCGGCCCGGCGTCATCGCGGACGTGGCCGCCATCCTGCGGGACCACGGCGTGTCGCTGGAATCCCTGCTGCAGCACGGCCGCAGCCCCGCCGAGGCGGTTCCCGTGATACTGGTGACGCACGAGGTCCGCGAGCACGCGATGCGCGCAGCCCTTGCCCGCATCGCGGAGCTGGAGACCGTGCTGGAGCCGCCTGCCTTCATCCGAATCGAGCCAGGCTGACAAGGAGCCCGCCCATGGACCGCCCCCCCGAGATCACCAACGACCGCAACCTTGCCCTGGAGCTGTGCCGGGTCAGCGAGGCGGGCGCGCTGGCCGCCAGCCGCTGGATGGGCCGCGGCAAGAAGAACGAGGCCGATGGCGCCGCGGTGGAGGCCATGCGCCGCGCGTTCGACAGCATCGCCATCGACGGCACCGTGGTGATCGGCGAGGGCGAGATGGATGAGGCGCCCATGCTGTACATCGGCGAGAAGGTCGGCTGCGGCGGGCCGGCCATGGACATCGCGGTGGACCCGCTGGAAGGCACCACCATCACCGCCAAGGGCGGCCCCAACGCCATGGCGACGGTGGCGCTGGCCGAGAAGGGCAACTTCCTGCACGCGCCCGACATCTACATGGACAAGATCGCCGTCGGCCCCGGCCTGCCGCCCGGCGTGGTGGACCTGGACGCGCCGGTCTGGGAGAACCTGCGCAACCTGGCGACCGCCAAGGACGTCGAGATCGGCGAGCTGGTGCTGTGCACGCTCGACCGGGACCGCCATGCCGAGATGATCGCCCACGCGCGCGAGGCCGGGGCGCGCATCATGCTGATCGGCGACGGCGACGTGTCCGGCGTCATCATGGCGGCGCAGGCGATGAGCGGCGTCGATATCTTCATCGGCACCGGCGGCGCGCCCGAGGGCGTGCTGGCCGCCGCGGCATTGCGTTGCCTGGGCGGCCAGATGCAGGGCCGCCTGCTGTTCGAGGACGCGGCGCAGGCCGAGCGCGCCCATGGCATGGGGGTGATAGACCCGAAGCGGAAGTACGACATGGCCGAGATGGCCCGCGGAGACGTGATGTTCGCCGCCACCGGCGTCACCACGGGGCCGATGCTGCGCGGCGTGCGCCGCTTCGCCACGGGCGCCGTCACCCACTCGCTGGTGATGCGCTCCAAGTCCGGCACGGTGCGCTACGTGGAGGCCCACCACAACTTCGCCACCAAGACCTGGCAGCCGAACTGAACGCCATCGCGCCATCCCCGCCGGCGCTCGGCGTCACTCGCAGCGTCACCGGACGCCGCTGGGTGTGGCGGGGCGGCGAGGAGCGCACCGGCCTGCAGCTGGCCCAGCGCGCCGGCGTGCCCGAAATCGTGGGCCGCCTGCTCGCCGCCCGCGGGGTGGCGGCGGACGCGGCGGCGGACTTCCTCGCCCCCACCCTGCGCGCCCTGCTGCCGGACCCGTCCGTGCTGGCCGACATGGACGCCGCCGCCGCCCGCCTGGCCCGCGCCGTGCAAGCCGGCGAGACCGTGGCGGTGTTCGGCGACTACGACGTGGACGGCGCTTGCTCCACCGCCATCGTCACCCTGCTGCTGCGCGGCCTCGGCTGCCCCGTGCTGACCCACGTGCCGGACCGCATCCTGGAAGGCTACGGCCCGAACGCCCCCGCGCTGCGCGCCCTGGCTGCCCGGGGCGCGACCTTGGTCGTATGCGTGGATTGCGGCACCGCGGCTGCCGAGCCGCTGGCCGCATTGGCAGGACTAGCCGACGCCCTGGTGCTGGACCACCACAAGGCGGAGGGCCCGCCGCCGCCCGTGCTCGCCACCGTCAACCCGAACCGGCTGGATGACGGCTCCGGCCTGCGCGGCCTGTGCGCCGCTGGGGTGGCGTTCCTGGCCGCGATCGCCACGCTGCGCGCGCTGCGCC
>CAXTTH010000434.1:0-2076 GCA_964247035.1 uncultured Acetobacteraceae bacterium | reverse complement strand
GTCCCATGCGGCGGGCAGGCGCACCATGCGGGTCGGGCTGTCCGGGTCGGGCGCCGCCTCCGTCTGCCGCAGCCGCACGCCCTGCCAGGTCCGGTCAGTTTTCATGAAATGGAGGCTAGCGTGCGGTTTACCGGACGGAAAGCCGTATTTTGCGTGCGCGGGAGCCCCAGGCCACAAAATGCTGTGTGCAAGGCCTCCACTTGGCTGGAGCGGTGGACCCGGCGGGGGACGCTGCTATAACCGCCGCCATGACCCTCATGATGCGCCTTGTCACTGCCCTCACCGGCCGCCTGGTCGGGCGGGACACCGCCGGCAACGTGTACTACGAGGCGAAGAAAGCGGGCGCGTCCGGTGGCCGGCACCGCAAGCGCTGGGTGATGTACCGCGGCGAGCCGGAAGCCAGCAGCATCCCGCCGGAGTGGCACGCCTGGCTGCACTACACCACGGACATGCCGATCCCGGCTACGGTGCGCCGCGCCTGGCAGAAGCCGCACGAGCCCAACCTGACCGGCACCCCCGCCGGATACCGCCCGCCCGGCAGCGACTATCTCGGCGGCAAGCGCGCCCCGGCCACGGGCGACTACGAATCCTGGACGCCGGGCAGCTAAGGTGGCGCGGCGCTCCTCCGAGGTTGCGGCCGGGGCGGCGGTGCTCGCCGTGGCCGCCGGTTTCCTGGTCTATGCCGTGGCAAGCACGGGGCGCGCCAAGGTCGGCGGCTACACGCTGCATGCCGCGTTCGACAACGTGGGCGGCATCGCCACGGGGGCCGACGTGCGGGTGGCCGGGCTGAAGGTGGGCAGCGTCACAGGGCTGGCGATCGACCCGCGCAGCTACCAGGCGCTGGCGACGTTCACGGTGCAATCGGACATCAAGCTCTCGTCCGACAGCAGCGCCACCATCGCCACCGGCGGGCTGCTGGGCGGCAACTTCATCTCGCTGGCCACCGGCGGCGGCGAGAAGATGCTGCCCGACGGCGGCACCATCACCGTCACCCAGTCGGCGGTGAACCTGGAGGACCTGCTGGGCAAGTTCATCTTCAACGTCGGCAACCTGTCCGAGGTGGCGCAGAAGCAGATGGATACGTTGAAGGGCCCGCCGCCGTGACGGCCTGGCCCGGCGCCGACGGCGCGGCGACGGTGTGGCCCGGAGCCGATGGCGCCCCCGTCAGTTGCCGCGAGAAGCTGCGCACCCTGGAGGAGAACCACGCCGAGCTGGCGCAGGTGATGCAGGACACGTTCGAGGACGCGGTGCTGATGGGGGTGGACGAGGCGGCGATGCGGCAGATCCTGGCCGGCATGGCCGCCGGCCTGCGCAGCCCGAAGCGGGCGTGAGGCCCAAAGCCAAGCGGGGCGCGCTGCTGGCGCTGGCCCTGCTGGCAACCCAGGCCCAGGCACCCGTTCCGCTGCCGGACAATTGGATCGCGCGCGACACCGCCGAGCTGCGGGTGCTGGACAAGGTGAGCGCCAAGTCCACGCCGCTGACGCTGAAGGCGGGGCAGGAGGCGGAGAACGCGTCCCTGTCGATCGCCCTGCGCGCCTGTGCGGTGCGCCCGCCGGACATGGCGCAGGACTCGGCGGCCTACCTGGACATCCGCGACAGCCACCCCGGCGTGCCCGGTTTCCACGGCTGGGTGTTCAGCAACGAGCCGGCAGTCTCCCTGTTTGAGCATCCGATCTATGACGTGCGCCTCCTGGGCTGCCGCTGATGGACGCGCTGCCCTCGTTCGCCCGCGCGGCGCTGCTGCTGGACTTGGACGGCACGCTGCTGGACTTCGCGCCCACGCCCGACAGCGTGGTGGTGCCAGCCGATCTGCCCGGGGTTCTGGCGCGGCTGCGTGGCGAGTTGGACGGCTCCCTGGCGGTGATCACGGGCCGCCCCGTGGAGCAGATCGAGGCGCTGCTGCCCGGCGTGGTCCCAGTCATTTCGGGAGAGCATGGCGGCGGGCTGCGGGCTGCGCCGGGTGCTGCCTTGCAGCGGCCCAACCTGCCAAGGCTGCCGCCAGCGGTCCTGGCGGCCGCCGAGGCGCTGGCCGCCGAGGGCATCAAGCCGGACACGAGCGCTAGCGGCAACCTGGAG
>CAXTTH010000433.1:0-2093 GCA_964247035.1 uncultured Acetobacteraceae bacterium | reverse complement strand
GGGTGGGGAAAGCCTGTGGTATCATCATACCACATAGGCGGAGCCTTGACTTGGCGGCCCTTGGCGGCGATACGGTGCCGCCTCATGCAGACGGGTATGCGGCCATGAAGACGACCATCTCGCTCAAGCCGGCGGACGCCACCAAGAACTGGACGCTGATCGACGCGGACGGGCTGGTGCTGGGGCGGCTGGCGTCGATCATCGCGCAGCGGCTGCGCGGCAAGCACAAGCCGCAGTTCACCCCGCACGTCGATTGCGGCGACAACATCGTGGTGGTCAACGCCGAGAAGGTGCGCGTGACCGGCAACAAGGCGGATCAGTCGGTGTTCTACTACCACACCGGGTTCCCTGGCGGCATCAAGGGCCGCTCGGTGCGCCAGATCCTGACCGGGCGGCATCCGGAGCGGGTGATCGAGAAGGCGGTGGAGCGGATGATCACCCGCGGCCCGTTGCAGCGCGAGCAGATGCGCCACCTGCACGTCTATGCCGGGCCGGAGCACAAGCACGACGGCCAGCAGCCGCAGAAGCTGGACGTGGCCGCGATGAACGCCAAGAACGCGAGGGCCTGATGTCCGACACCATCCCAGACAACCAGGACGCCGGCGCCCGCACCGGCACGCTGGCCGACCTCAAGGACTTCGCCGCCTCCGGCGCGTTGCCGACGCCGGAGACCGCCGCGGTCCGGGTCGATCCGAAGCGGGACGCGCTGGGCCGGTCCTACGCCACCGGCCGCCGCAAGAACGCCATCGCCCGGGTGTGGATCAAGCCCGGCCGCGGCGACATCAACGTCAACGGCAAGACGGTGACGACGTATTTCGCCCGCCCGGTGCTGCGGATGCTGATCACCCAGCCGTTCCTGATCTCGGACCGCTACAACCAGTTCGACGTGTTCTGCACGGTGACGGGGGGCGGGCTGTCCGGCCAGGCCGGCGCGCTGCGCCACGGGATCAGCCGGGCGCTGACCTACTACGAGCCGGACCTGCGCGGCATCCTGAAGCTGGCCGGGTTCCTGACGCGGGACAGCCGGGTGGTGGAGCGCAAGAAGTACGGCAAGGCGAAGGCGCGCCGGTCGTATCAGTTCTCCAAGCGGTGATCCCCGCGCTGCCGCGCCACGGGCGGCGGGGCGCGGACTAGCCGCCTGGCTTGATCGGCGCAGGACGGCTTGACCGCGCCCGCATCGCGCCCGACCTACAGGGCAGCCTCGAAAGGACTCCCCTGATGCCGCGCAAGACGGGCCGCCAGTTCTATGCCAACCCCGGCCCGACCAACATCCCGGACAGCGTGCTGCGCGCGATGGACCGCCCCACCATCGACTTCATGGACCCGGAGTTCGCCGCCGTGTTCGACCAGTCGGTCGCCGGGCTGAAGCGGGTGCTGCGGGCGGCGGGCGAGGTGTTCCTCTACACCGCCTCCGGCCATGGCTCGTGGGAGGCGACGCTGGTCAACCTGTTCTCGCCGGGCGACACCGTGCTGGTGGTGGAGACCGGCTGGTTCAGCGAAGGCTGGTCCGCCATGGCGGCCAAGTTCGGCCTGCACCCGGTGGTGGTCGCCGGGCCGGACTGGCGGCGCGGGGTGGAGTATGACGCCATCACCCAAGCGCTGCGGCGGCACCCGGCGGCCAAGGGCGTGCTGTGCGTCCACAACGAGACCTCGACCGGCATGGCGCTGGACATCCCCTCCGTGCGGGCGGCGATCGACGCCGCCGGGCCCTGCCTCGAAGGTGAAGGCGCGCTGCTGCTGGTGGACACGATCTCCTCGCTCGGCTCGCTGGAGTTCCGTTTCGACGAGTGGGGCGTCGATGCGGCGGTGGGGGGCAGCCAGAAGGGCCTGATGCTGCCGACCGGCTTCTCGTTCACCGCCGTGTCCGCCAAGGCGATGGCGGCGCATGCGCGGGCCGGCTTGCCGCGGCACTACTTCGACTGGTCCGAGATGCTGCGCCGGCCGCAGCGCTCCTTCATGGGCACCGTGCCGACGGCGCTGTTCTACGGCCTGGCGGAATCGGTGCGGCTGATCGAGCTGGAAGGGCTGGACGCCGTGGTGGCGCGCCACCACCGGCTGGCGGAGGGCGTGCGGCGCGCCGTGCGGACCTGGGC
>CAXTTH010000432.1:0-2109 GCA_964247035.1 uncultured Acetobacteraceae bacterium | reverse complement strand
ATTGGCATCATGGTCAAATTAATGCCAGATAGCTGGAATGTTGATGCGCTGCCATGACCTAGGTGCCAATGCAGCCAAGGCTTTCCTGACCTGCCCGATGCAAGCTGAGGTGCCAGCCCTTGCCCATGTCCTTCGTGACCAGCGCGACGATTACAGTAGCACAACGCTTGGACCAATCCCAAGGCCTTCGCAGCTGCTGCATGCGATGCCGGGCATGACGCCCACCGAAGGCCGCAACGCCGCCAAGGCTCCCGCATGGATGGAGTAAGCCTGGACGGGGCCGCTTCGGCCGGCCTGCGCCACCCTGCCCGCCTGCCGCTC
Organism: uncultured Acetobacteraceae bacterium; assembly: GCA_964247035.1. GTDB lineage: Bacteria > Pseudomonadota > Alphaproteobacteria > Acetobacterales > Acetobacteraceae > LMUY01. The sequence continues at coordinate 1,788 of CAXTTH010000432.1, read as the reverse complement.
CAGCCGTTCCTGACGGAGTGCGCCACTGACCGGCGGGAGCTTTACTGGCGGTTGCAGCACCCCTCCGGCGCGACGCCCAACCTGGCCGCGCAGGCCGGGGCCACGATGCACGCCCGGCGCGGCGCCACGCTGAACTTCGACACCTATTTCAACAGCTTCTTCGAGAGTCAGTGGCGCCGCTACACCGCCCTGTCCGCCATCGTCCTGCAAGTCGTGGTCCAGGGCGAGGCGCTGCTGCGGGTGTTCCGCCGCGTGGCGGACCGCCGGGTGCTGCTGCTGCAGCGGGACATCCAGTCGGGCCTGACCGAGGTCTGCCTGGACGACAGGGCCATCAACTTCCGCCAGCACGGCGTGCTGTCGATCGACCTGGTGGCGAAGGCGAGCGGCGTCACCTTCGTCTCCGCCTGCTGGATGGGCGAGGACGCGCCGCAGGCCACCGTGGGCCTCGCCGCCATCTTCTGCACCTTCAACCGCGAGGCCGCCCTGGCGCGCTGCCTGGACTCGCTCGGGGCCGACACGGACGCGCTGGCGCGCCTGGCGCGGGTGATCGTGGTCAACCAGGGACGCCCGGGCCTGGCCCGGCACCCGGCGATGGCCGATGCGGTGCACCTGCTGGGCGGCAAGCTGGTGCTGATCGAGCAGGCCAACCATGGCGGCGCCGGCGGCTTCACCCGCGGGATGCTGGCCGCGATGGACGAGCCTGCCCTCACCCACGCCGTGCTGCTCGACGACGACATCGAGATCGAGCCGGGCAGCCTGGCGCGCATGACGGCGTTCTTCGCGCTGGCCAAGCGGGACGTCGTGCTGGGCGGGCACATGCTCGACATGATCCATCCGGAGACGCTCTACGAGGCCGGCGCCATCATCTCCGACCGGCACTGGGCGTTCCTGCCGCAGCACCACGGCTGCCACATCGGCAACCCGGACACGCTGGAGCGGCTCTCCCGCCCGGGGCCGGTGCACTACAACGGCTGGTGGTGCTGCGGCTTCCCGATCGCCCTGCTGCAGGAGCACGGGTTGCCGCTGCCCTGCTTCATCCGCGGCGACGACCTGGAATGGGGCCTGCGCCTGCACAACCGCGGCGTGCCCACCGTGCCGATGCCGGGCATCGCCGTGTGGCACGAGCCGTTCTACCTCAAGCTGGGCAGCTGGCAGCTGTATTACGAGACGCGCAACATGCTGGTGGCCGCCGCCCTGCACCTGCCGGCGGACCGCGCCGCCACCGTGCGCCGGGTGGCGCGCCAGGCGGTGCGCCACCTGCTGACGTTCCGCTACTACAGCACGGCGCTGATCCTGGACGGCATCGAGGGTTTCCTGGCCGGCCCCGCCATCATGCGGGCCGAGCCGCTGGCGACCCATGCCGGGCTGGCGGCGCGCAAGGCGGAGTTCCCGGAGGTGCGGGTGCCGCGGGAGCGGGTGCTGGCCAAGCAACTGCTGCGCCCGCCGCCGCGCACGACGCCGGGCAGCCTGGCCCTGCTGGCGCGCCTGCTGGTGCGCAACGCCCTGGCCAGGACCCAGCCGATCCCGCCGCGCCAGCTCGAGGCGGACAAGCTGGACTGGATGGCCATGGCCGGCGTGGAGCACGTCGCGGTCGAGACCTGGTGGGACAACGACAAGCCCAGCTTCCACCGCTCCCGCGAGCACCACCGCACCCTGCTGCGCCGGGGGCTGCTGCTGCTGCTGCGGCTGTACCGGGAAGGCCCGGCCGTGACGGCCGCCTGGCAGGCCGAGTTCGCGGAGCTGGTCTCCGTGCCGTTCTGGCAGGGCTACCTGCGGCTTGCGCCGGCC
>CAXTTH010000431.1:0-2117 GCA_964247035.1 uncultured Acetobacteraceae bacterium | reverse complement strand
GCCGTTAAGTGCTGACGCCTGGATGTCTTAGCCCAGAGCCAGGGTTCCCAACATTCAATTTGCAGGTGCCTAGCTTTGAGTCACGAGCCGATTTTTGCTGACACTTGGGAAGATAAAGCGCGTGAGCAGTTTGGGGTTGAGTGCTTGATCGGCTCCCAAGCTGGGTGGAAAAGGATAGATGCCTGACGAGGAAATCACACGGCGGCATCGGGAGACCGGGACCGCATGGGACTGGGCCGCCCAAATCCACGAACGGGATGAGCTGCGCGAAATCGAGCTGCTCCGGGCGGGCGGGCACACTCTTTTGCCGCATGAGCGCCAGTTGCTGGCTGACATGCCGAATTGGTGCCGCCGCGCCATCCATCTCCAGTGCGCCGGCGGCTCCGACACGCTTTCCCTTTGGCGGATCGGGGCCGCAGAGGTGATCGGCATCGATATCAGCCCGCGCATGATCGCTGTCGCACGGCGCAAGTCCGAGGCGCTTGATGCGCCGGCACGTTGGTTCTGCTGCGACGTGCTGCTGGCGCCCGGCTCCCTCGATGGAACGGCCGACCTGGTTTACACCGGCCGGGGCGCCCTGCCATGGATCGCCGACCTCGGCGCTTGGGCGCTCGTCGTGGCGCGGTTGCTGCGGCCGGGTGGGCGCCTGCTCGTGTTTGAGGGCCACCCTCTCGACTGGGTGTGGGACAAGTCTTCGCACGGCTTCCGGTTTGACCTGCACGATGGACACTACTTCACCTGCCATGAGGCGTCCCACAACTGGCCCGCTCCGCTGCTCGCGACGGCCCCGGGCGCCGAGGACGGGACACCACCGAGTCTGCACGAGCGGCAATGGACGCTAGGCCAGACCGTGACCGCGCTGGCCGGGACGGGGCTGCGCGTCCTGCGGTTGGACGAGCATCCTGAAACCTACTGGAACTCGTTCGAGACCATGGCGCCGGAAACGTTGCGGCGGCTCCCGCACACGTTCGCGCTGCTGATGGTCAAGGATTCCTGATCACGGCGTGTGGCACTGACGAACTTTGGCCGCTCACTATTAAGATCGAGCATTTCACCCTGGGTTACTTGGATAGAGAGCGGCGTTGAATGAGTGGGCCTGAACCGATTTTCGCCCATACCTGGGAAGAGAAAGCGCGCGAGCAGTTGCGCACTGCCGAAATCCTGGCAACCGCCAGGCAGTGGTCCGACGCGTTCTACCACGCCGGGTTTGCCGTCGAATGTGCCTTGAAATGCCGCATCATGAGAGCGCAGCGGCTTAACCAGTGGCCGGAGAAGGGCAGCTTCCACATACACGATCTAACAAAGTTGGCCGGTTACGCCCAAGTCACGGGATTGCTGCTTGCCGAGATCGGGGCCCTTTCGCCTATCGGCATCGCATGGCAAGTCGCCAAAGACTGGTCCATATCGGTTCGTTACGACCCAAGGCCTTTTCCAGTCAGGCGCGGAGCCGATATGGTGAAGGCTGTCGGAGAACAAGGGTTGCTGGAATGGCTGTTGAAGCCGTGACTCTGGACGAAGTTCACAAGAGTGCAGGATACGAAATCCTGAAGTTGACCGATCTGGTAGGCCTTGACGCCACGGGTGCGGGCTGGGCGTACACACGGGGTACGGACCAGTGGCGCTTCTACCTTTTTACAGAGATGACTGACAGCAAAGGCCCTCTGTGGATTTGGGAAAGGCTGCTTCAAGCGTTCAGCAAGCTCGCTTTGCCTCCAGGCGTGACTCCGCTCGACATCGTTGTCGCAAGCCCGGAGGAAAGCTTTTACCGCAGGCTGCCGATCAAGTTCGGCGAACTTCCCGCTGGGCTGGAGATAGTGACGGCCACTGGTTACATCGGCCCGTATGGCTACGGCGTGGATTACCTCTGGCTCCTGCGTTCGAGGCCAGAAAAGACGTTGAGAAAAAGTGCTGCCAGGCATTTTGACCTCAAGGTAAGGCAGCTCATGGCGGCTTAGCCTAGCCCGGACTGCCGGTCGCCGATGGCGGACGGCGCTGCCAGCAGCACCAGATCATCCCGGTGCACCGCCTCGTCCCGCCCCCGCCACCCCAGCAACGCCTCGATCTCCTCCGACCGGTGCCCGGCGATCTGTCTTAAATCCCCCGCCGAGTATGCCGAC
>CAXTTH010000430.1:1010-2127 GCA_964247035.1 uncultured Acetobacteraceae bacterium | reverse complement strand
GTGCGCTGCCCGACCCCAGGGACTCATTGCCAGGACACGGCCCCGCCCCCATGCCTCACCCCCTCGTCACCCAGCTGGACCGCTACGTGTTCCGCCAGTTGCTGGTCGCCCTGCTCGCGGCCACCACCGCGCTGGTGGCCCTGATCTGGCTGACGCAATCGCTGCGGTTCGTGGAGCTGGTGGTCAACCGCGGGCTCTCGCTGTGGGTGTTCCTGCGGCTGACCGGGCTGCTGATCCCGAGCTTCGTCGCCGTCATCCTGCCCATCACCACCTTCGTCGTGGTGCAGTTCGTCTATGCCCGGCTGGCCGGCGACCGCGAGCTGACGGTGATGCGCGCGGCCGGCATGTCCCCCCTGGCCCTGGCCCGCCCGGCCCTGGCCCTGGCGCTGTCGGTGGTGGCCAGCTGCTACGTGCTGAACGTCTGGCTGGTGCCCACCAGCTACGCGGCCTTCCACGAATACCAGTTCCAGATACGCAACCGGCTCGCCGCCTTGCTGCTGCAGGAAGGGGTGTTCACGTCCGTGACCGACGACCTGACCGTCTATGTCCGCTCGCGGGACCGCGATGGCGTGCTGCGGGGCATCCTGATCGAGGACGGGCGGCAGAAGAGCAGCCGGGCCACCATCCTGGCCGAGCGCGGCCACATGATGGACGGCCCCAACGGCCCGGCGGTCCTGCTGGAGAGCGGCTCGCGCGAGGAGGTGGACCGGGAGACGGGGCGGCTGAACGTGTTGACCTTCGCCAGCAACTCGGTCGATCTCGCCCAGTCGGGCAAGACGGGGGATGTCCGCTACCGCGACGTGACCGAGATGTCGCTGGCCGAGCTGAGGCACCCCGAGACCAGCGCGCTGCTGATGCGCGATGCGGGCAAGTTCCTGGTCGAGGCCGCGCGCCGCCTCAGCTCGCCGCTGACGGCGATGTCCTTCGCCCTGGTGGCGCTGGTGTCGGTGCTGTCCGGCACGTTCCGCCGCCATGGCAACGTGCTGCGCCCGCTGGCCGCCGTGCTGAGCGTGGTGACGCTGCTTGCGGCGCAGCTGGTGGTGGCGAACCTGGCCGCGCGCTCCACGGCGCTGCTGCCGCTGGTCGCTCCGGCCGCCGGTACGGCGGCTCAGTCCAC
>CAXTTH010000430.1:0-1000 GCA_964247035.1 uncultured Acetobacteraceae bacterium | reverse complement strand
GGGCTGGCCTGCGCGTGGCACCTGTTCGCGCCCGGAGCCTTGCAGCCCCGGCGGCTGCACGGGGGCGCGCGGCCGGCATGATAATCGCGGCCACCCTCTCGCTGTACGTCGCGCGCCAGTTCACCACGGCCGTGGTGATGATGCTGGCGGCGCTTGCGGGAATCGTGTCGCTGTTCGACTTCATCGAGCTGCTGCGGCGCTCGGCGAGCAAGCCGGACGCCACGTTCAGCCTGGTGCTGCAGATCGCCGCCTTGCGCCTGCCCTACATCGCCATGGAGATCCTGCCCTTCGCGGTGCTGCTGGGCGGCATCCTCGCGTTCTGGCGGCTGACCCGGTCTTCCGAGCTGGTGGTGGCGCGGGCTGCCGGGGTGTCCGCCTGGCAGTTCCTGGCCGCCCCGCTCGCCTGCGCGCTGCTGCTGGGCGCGTTCGCCACCGGCGTCGTCAGCCCGCTCTCCTCGGTGATGCTGGCGCGGGCCGAGACGCTGGACACCACGTACCTGCGGACCTCGGGCGGCCCGTTGGCGCTGTCGGGCGGCCAGCTCTGGCTGCGGCAGGCCGACCACGAGCTGGACCCGGCCGGCGTCGCCTTCCTGCACGCCGACTCCGTCCTGCTGCGCGACGACCTGCTGACGGCGCGCAACGTCAGCATCTTCCGGCTGGATGCCGAGGACCGGCTGCTGCTGCGGGTGGAGGCGACGGGCGCCGAGCTGACGCCGGGTTCGTGGCTGCTGCAAGGCGCGCGCACCATCACCCCGGACCACCTGCCGCAGCCCGTGGGCGTCATGCGGGTGGCGACCGACCTCACGGTGGGCCGGGTGCAGGAAAGCTTCGCCTCGCCCGACACGCTCTCCGTCTGGGCGCTGCCGGACTTCATAGCCTTGCTGGAGCGTTCCGGCTTCTCGGCCATCCGCCACCGGCTGCATTTCCAGGCGCTGCTGGCGCTGCCGCTGCTGGCCGGCAACGGCAAGCTGGCGGCCAACGGGGCGCGGCGGACGGATGG
>CAXTTH010000429.1:0-2128 GCA_964247035.1 uncultured Acetobacteraceae bacterium | reverse complement strand
TCATCGACCTGTGCCTCAACCCGGAACTGGCCACGGAGGTGACGCTGCAGCCGATCCGGCGCTTCGGCTTCGACGCGGCCATCCTGTTCAGCGACATCCTGATGCTGCCCATGGCGCTCGGGCAGAAGCTGCGGTTCGCGGAGGGCGAGGGGCCGCTGCTGGAGCCAGTGCGTGACTCCGCCGGGTTCGCCAGGCTGCGGCCGGCGGGGGTGGCGGAGCGGACAGGGCCGATCATGCAGGCGGTTGGGCGCATCCGGCGCGAGCTGCCGCCGGAGGTGGCGCTGATCGGGTTCGCCGGCAGCCCGTGGACGGTGGCGTGCTACATGGTGGAGGGCCACGGCTCGAAGGACTTCGCCGCGGTGCGGGGCATGGCGTACCGGGACCCGGCGCTGTTCGGCGCGCTGATGGACCTGCTGGTGGAGCAGACCACCGCTTACCTGCTGCGCCAGGTGGCGGCGGGGGCGGACACGGTGATGCTGTTCGACTCCTGGGCCGGCGTGCTGCCCTCCGCGCAGTTCCGCCGCTTCGTGATCGGACCGACCCGGCGCATCGTGGCTGGCTTGCGGGCGCGGCACCCGGCTCTGCCGGTGATCGGGTTCCCTCGGCTCGCCGGGTCCATGCTGGCGGAGTACGTGGCCGGCACGGGGGTGCAGGCGGTCGGCATCGACACGGCGGCGGAGCCGGCGCTGTCCGCCGCGGCGGTGCCGCCGGGGGTGGCGGTGCAGGGCAACCTCGATCCGCTGGCCCTGGTCGCAGGGGGCGAGGCGATGGCGCAGGGGGTGCTGTCGGTGCTGGCGGCGTGGCGCGGCCGGCCGGCGGTGTTCAACCTCGGCCACGGCATCGTGCCGGAGACGCCGCCGGAGCACGTGGGCGAGCTGGTCGAGATGGTGCGGCGGACGGGTCGCGCTTGAAGGTGCCTTCTCCCTCTCCCCTTGCAGGAGAGGGCCGGGGCGAGGGGCGCCGACGCGGCAGAGTTTGCGTGGGTGGCACCCCCTCACCCAACCCTCTCTCCAGGGCAGAGGGCTTTTCGGAGGTGGCCCTGGCTGCGCCGTGCTTGACTAGGGTGTGTTGCCCGCCAAGTCTCCACTCATGACCAAGACCCGCCTCGCCGTCGTGCTGTTCAACCTCGGGGGGCCGGACAAGCCCGCTTCCGTGCGGCCGTTCCTGGTCAACCTGTTCAAGGACCCGGCCATCCTGCGGGTGCCCGGGTTCGTCCGGCCGGTGCTGGCCCGCATCATCGCCTATGCCCGCACCAAGGCAGCCACCGCGAACTATATGATCCTCGGCGGCGGTTCCCCCTTGCTCGGACTGACGCAGGAGCAGGCCCGGGCGCTCGAAGGGGCATTGCCGGAGTTCGACGTGCGCTGCTTCGTGGCCATGCGCTACTGGCACCCGTTCAGCGAGCCGGTGGCGCGCGAGGTGCGGGACTGGGCGCCCGACCAGGTGGTGCTGCTGCCGCTCTACCCGCAATTCTCCACCACCACGACCGGCTCCTCGCTGCTTGCCTGGCAGGAGGCTGCCGCGCGCGCCGGGCTGGTGACGCCGACCACCACGCTGTGCTGCTATCATGCCGATCCCGGCTTCGTGGCCGCCACCGCGGCGGGGGTGCGCCGGGCCTACGACGCGGCGATGGCGGAGCTGGGCGGCCGGGCGCCCCTGCGGGTGCTGTTCTCTGCCCATGGGCTGCCGCAGACCATCGTGAAGCACGGCGACCCGTACCAGTTCCAGATCGAGCGCACCGTGGCGGCCACGGTGCGCAAGCTGGACATCCCGGGGCTGGACTGGACGGTGTGCTACCAGTCCCGCGCCACGCCGCAGAAATGGCTGGACCCGAGCACGGACGACACCATCGCGCAGGCCGGCAAGGATGGGGTGGCGGTGCTGGTGGCGCCGATCGCCTTCGTGTCCGAGCACTCCGAGACGCTGGTGGAGCTGGACGTGGAATACCGCGAGCTGGCGCACGAGAAGGGCGTGCCGGGGTATTTCCGCGCCCCGACGCAGAACGCCGACCCGGCGTTCATCGGCAGCCTGGCCGACTTGGTCCGCACCAGCCTCGCCCGCGGCCCGGGGCTGTGCAGCTGGGTGGGGGGGCGCACTTGCCCGGCCGCCCATGCGGACTGCCCGCACG
>CAXTTH010000428.1:0-2128 GCA_964247035.1 uncultured Acetobacteraceae bacterium | reverse complement strand
ATGCGCTGGCCGGCACCAAGCGGGGGGACCAGTTGGCGTTGTGCCTCGCCCGGCGGGCGCGGCTGGCGCCGGGCGCGCGCCGGGTCGGGCTTTCGGCGACGGTCGCCTATCCGGATGCCATCGCCGCCTATGTCGGCTGCGGCGCGCCGGTGCGGCGGGTGGAGGTGGCGGAGGGCGCGCCGCCGGCGCTGGAAATCCGCCTGGGAGAAGAGCGGGTGCCGTGGTCCGGCCGCATGGGGCTGGCCTCCGCCGGGGTGATCCTGGAGCGCATCCGGGCGGCGGGCATGAGCATCGTGTTCGTCAACACCCGGGCGCAGGGCGAGCTGCTGTTCCAGGCGCTGTGGCGACTGAACGAGGAGACGCTGCCGATCGCGCTGCACCATGGCAGCCTGGACATCAACCAGCGCCGCCGGGTCGAGGCGGCGATGGCGCGGGGGGATTTGCGCGCGGTGGTGGCGACGTCCTCGCTGGACCTCGGCATCGACTGGGGCGGCGTGGACCAGGTGATCCAGGTGGGCGCGCCGAAAGGCGTCTCGCGGCTGCTGCAACGGGTCGGGCGGTCCAACCACCGCATGGACGAGGCCAGCCGCGCCATCCTGGTGCCGGCCAACCGGTTCGAAGTGCTGGAGTGCGAGGCGGCGGTGCAGGGGGTGGCGGCGCGCGAGCTGGACGGCGAGCCGCCGCGGCCGGGCGGGCTGGACGTGCTGGCGCAGCATGTGCTGCTCATGGCGTGCGCCGCGCCGTTCCTGCCGGAGGAGCTGTATGCCGAGGTCACGGCCGCAGCGCCGTATGCCGGGCTCACCCGCGAAGCGTTCGAGGACGTGCTGCGCTTCGTGGAGGATGGCGGCTACGCGCTGTCCGCCTACGAGCGCTACCGCAAGCTGTTCCGCGACGCGGAGGGCCGGGTGGAGGTGCGCTCCGCCCGCATCGCCCGCATCGCCCGCATGAACATCGGCACCATCGTCGAGATGCCCCTGTTGAAGGTGCGGCTGGCCGGGCAGCGTGGCGGCAGCTTGGGCGAGATCGAGGAGAGCTTCGTCAGCATGATGGTGCCGGGCGACACGTTCGTGTTCGCCGGGCGGCTGCTGCGCTACCTGCGCATCCGCGAGACCACGGTGGAGTGCGCCGAGGGCGGACGCGGCGACCCGATGGTGCCCGCCTACGCCGGCGGCAAGTACCCGCTCACCTCCAACCTGGCCGCCAGGGTGCGCGCCATGCTGCACGACCCGGCAAGCTGGGCCGCGTTTCCGGAGGCGGTGCGGGACTGGCTGGCGCTGCAGCAGCGCCGCTCCAGCCTGCCGGGGGCGGACGACCTGCTGGTGGAAGTGTTCCCGCGCAACGGCCGCTGGTACACCGTCGCCTACTGCTTCGAAGGCCGCAACGCGCACCAGACGCTCGGCATGCTGCTGACCCGGCGCATGGAGCGGGCCGGGACGGGGCCGCTCGGCTTCGTCGCCACCGACTACGTGATCTCCGTCTGGTCCGCGCACGAACCCGGCGACATGGCGGAGCTGTTCCAGCAGGACATGCTGGGCGACGACCTGGAGGCCTGGATGGCGGAAAGCTCGCTGCTGCGGCGCACCTTCCGCAACGTGGCGGTGATCGCCGGGCTGGTGGACCGCGCGCAGCCCGGCGCCGACCGCAACCGGCGGCAGGTGACGATCAACACGGACCTGATCTACGACGTGCTGCGCCGCCACCAGCCGGACCACATCCTGCTGCGCGCTACCCGGGCGGACGCGGCGCACGGCCTGACGGACGTGGGGCGGATCGCCGAGATGCTGGCGCGGGTGGCGGGCAAGGTGCGGACGGTGCGGCTGGACCGGGTCTCGCCGCTGGCGGTGCCGGTGATGCTGGACATCGGCCGCGAGTTCGTCCGCACCTCCGAGGACGAGGACGCGCTGCTGGCGGAAACCGAGGCGCTGGTGGCGGAGGCCTCGGGCGAGGCGGAAACCTCGCGGGAGCCGATGCGGGTGCATCCGGTGCACCGGGCGAACCTGACGAAGATGGTGCGGCGGGACCGGGCGCGGCCTGGCCACCCTCACCCCGGCCCTCTCCCGCCAGCGGGAGAGGGAGAAGAAAGCGGCCATGTGCGCCTCCCTCTCCCGTCTGCGGGAGAGGGTTGGGG
>CAXTTH010000427.1:0-2128 GCA_964247035.1 uncultured Acetobacteraceae bacterium | reverse complement strand
ACTTCTCGGTTCGCCAGGCCTTCAATTCGCCCCAACCTGGTGTGATATGCTGAGGCCACAGCGTGCGAGAGCGAACGAGGAATGAACCGATGAGCATCCAGCTCGGCCAGATCGCCCCCGATTTCGAGCAGGACTCGACGGTCGGCCGCATCCGCTTCCACGACTGGCTCGGCGCAAGCTGGGGCGTGCTGTTCAGCCACCCCAAGGACTTCACCCCCGTCTGCACCACCGAGCTGGGCGAGGTCGCCCGGCTGAAGCCGGAGTTCGACCGCCGCGGCGTCAAGGTCATCGGCCTGTCCGTCGACAGCCTGGACAACCACGGCAAATGGAACCAGGACATCGCCGACGTGACCGGCGCCCAGGTCAACTTCCCGATGATCTCCGACGCCGGCCGCACGGTCAGCGACTTGTACGGCATGGTTCACCCCGAAGCGGACCCGGCGCTCACCGTGCGCTCCGTCTTCGTGATCGACCCGGCCAAGAAGGTGCGCATGATGCTCGCCTACCCGCCCTCCGCCGGGCGCAGCTTCCCCGAGATCCTGCGCGTGATCGACAGCCTGCAGCTGACCGACGGCCAGAAAGTCTCCACCCCGGTCAACTGGCAGCCGGGCGAGCGCGCCATCATCCTGCCGAGCGTATCCGATGCGGCAGCGAAGGAGCGCTTCCCCCAGGGCTGGGAGGCCAAGAAGCCGTATCTCCGCTATGTCGACGTAGGCAAGTAGCATGGAACAGGCAAGCAAGCCCCCCCCGAAGCTGACCGGAGCGGAGACGCTGAAGGCCGGCAGCCACGGCCTGCGCGGCGCCGTCGCCTCCGAGATCGCCGGCGCCCCGCGCGGCGGCGTCTCCGAAGGCGTGTACAACCTGCTCAAGTTCCACGGCACCTACGAGCAGTTCGACCGTGACACTGCGACCGCGCTCAAGCAGGCGGGCGAGGACAAGGAATGGCAGTTCATGGTCCGCGTCCGCGCCCCCGGCGGCGTGATGACCGGCGCGCAATACCTGGCGCTCGACGCCATCGCCACCCGCTACGCCAACGGCACCCTCAAGATCACCTCGCGCCAGGGCATCCAGTTCCACGGCACCATCATCGGTGACCTCAAGGCCGAGATCGCCGCCATCAACCACGCCCTGATGACCACCTACGCCGCTTGCGGCGACGTGGTGCGCAACGTCATGGTCACTCCGGCGCCCCGCCGCGACGCCGTGCATGCCCGCCTGCTGGCCGACGCGCAGATGTTGTCCGAGCGGCTGCTGCCGCACAGCCGCAGCTACTACGAGATCTTCCTCGACGAGGAGGGCGACGCCGCAGCCCCCGCGGAGGTGGAGCCGGTGTACGGCGCAACCTACCTGCCGCGTAAGTTCAAGATCGGCCTGATCCACCCCGCCGACAACACCATCGACCTGCTCGCCAACGACCTCGGCTTCGTTCAGGTGTGGGACGGCGACGCCCTGCTCGGCTACCAGCTCTACGTCGGCGGCGGCCAGGGCATGACCCACAACAAGCCGCGGACCTACCCGCGCATCGCCACCGCCGTGGGCTTCGTCGGCCCCGGCCAGTTGTGGGAGGCGACGCTGGCCGTCATCGCCCTGCAACGCGACAACGGCGACCGCACCGACCGCCGCCGCGCCCGGCTGAAATACGTCGTGGACGACCGCGGCCTGGACTGGGTGCGCGACACCCTGGTCAACACCTACGGCCTGGCGCTGCAACCCGTGCGCGACGTGGCCAAGCTGCAAGTCCCGGACCTGCTCGGCTGGCACGAGCAGGGCGACGGCAAGCTTTGGCTCGGCCTGCCGATCAGTTCCGGCCGCATCGCCGGCGGCCTGCGCGCCGGCCTGCGCGAGGCGGTGCAGCTGTTCGGCATCCAGCCCGTGTTCACCGCCCAGCAGGACGTGCTGCTGACCGACATCCGCCCTGAGGACAAGGACGCCGTGGAGCAGTTGCTGCGCGGCCACGGCGCGGTGTTCACCGAGGCGCTGAGCCCGCTGTCCCGCTGGGCGCTGGCCTGCACCGCGCTGCCCACCTGCGGCCTGGCGCTCACCGAGGCGGAGCGGGTGCGCCTGCCGATCGTGGCGGACGTGGAGGCCGCCCTGGCCCGCCACGGCCTGGCCGGCGAGCGGATCAGCC
>CAXTTH010000426.1:0-2129 GCA_964247035.1 uncultured Acetobacteraceae bacterium | reverse complement strand
TCCCCCCTCGAACCGTGATGGAACGCACCAAAGGTTGTGATGGTCGGCTCTGAGTAACCCCGCTCTGATTATCCCCGGCACACGGCTTGCCGATGCGGCTACGCGCGCTGATGTGCGGCTCCAACTTGGCGCAGGCAGCCGGGTTTTCATTTACTTCGACGAGAAGTTAGGCGGTGAACTCAGCATACCTGGCACGCCGCGGTCTCCTGAGCTTTCCTTTGACGTGACGGTCTTCGAGATTGAGCTTGCGGAAGGGCATCCGCATGTCGGCCGGTTCGGGATCATAGAGATACAAACCATGGATTTTCATGGATCCTACCGCCACGCTGTGCGCAACCTGCGTGAAGGCTTGCGGATGTTCGGAACCGATTTCCCCATTACGCTGCAAGACCGGCCCGAGTGGTCGTCCGAGCGCATTGAGGGGCCAAACATCGCAAACGTGTTTAAGCGGACCTTCTACCAGATGATGTTCAAGTTTCAGCTCGGGCAGCACCCGCGCTGTGCGGGGTGCGTGCTGGCGATCCCGGCATCCGTTTGGAACAGCTGGCAGCCGCACCTGGGGGCGCCGGCGCTGATCGAGCACGGCGACGGCACGTACAACCTTTTTCGGCCAAAAGAGACTCGTCCGGGACATGTACCCGCCTGGATTTATGCGTTCGGGCTGGATGCTGCCGCGCCGGAAACGCCAAGTCCCATCAACGTGGGAACGGTCATCGCCACTTCTGCTGCTGCGATCTCTCATTACGCGCTGGACGTTGCCCCCGCCGCGGCTCTTGAGAACATCACGTCGGCAGCCGGGATGCTTGTCTTGGCACGGCGTCGCTTGCTGCGCTTCTGGCCCGAACTCGCAGCCACGCTTACCGCCTAAGTCGTTTCATCACGAGCCTGCCTGACTCTGCTGGCGTCACTCATCCAGAATGACCGCTACCCACGGCGGCAAACGACCAGCGCCAGCCCTAGCCGCCCGCCTCCTCCTCCGCCAGCGCCGCCCCCGGCACGGGCGGATTCAGTTGCCACGGCACCCCGATCACCGCCAGCTCCGGCCCGGCGTCCCGCAGCAGCGCCACCCGCAGCCGCCGCTCCCGGTGCGTGTGCATCGCCGCCTCCCACCAGCGCCGCTCGATCAGTTGCGGCAGCACCACCGCCACCGGCCGGCCCGGCTCGCGCGCAGCCGCCTCGTCGATCAGCCGCAGCAAGGGAGCCAGCACGCTGCGGTACTGCGACGTTTCCACTACCAGCCGCGGCTCCGGCAGGCCCGCCGCCCGCGCCGGGCCGGCCACGCAGTGCTCCCACTCGTCGCGCAGGCCCTTCTCGTGCTCCTCCGCGTCGGGGCCTTCCAGCTCGGTGCAGTGCAGCGCCGTCACGTCGCCGGACACGCTCATGGCGAACGTCACCGCCCGCTGCGCCACCCGGTCCCAGCGGCTGATCGGGATCAGCAGGGCAGGGGCACGCGACGGGCTCAGGCGCAGCGGCGCATCCCGGTCCTGCAGCAGTTGGCGGTCCAGGCCCGCGTAGTAGCGGTGCACTAGGTGCAGCCCCCCCAGCGTCGCCGGGATCACCAGCACCGTCAGCCAGGCGCCCTCGCTGAACTTGGCCACCAGGATCACCGCCAGCGCCAGCGTGGTGGCGACCGCGCCCACGCCGTTGACCGCCAGGCGCAGCCGGTCCGCATGGCCGCGCCCCTCCCGCCGCCAATGGAACGCCATGCCGAACTGCGACAGGCTGAACGACAAGAAGGCCCCGACCGCGAACAGCGGGATCAGCCGGTCGGTGATGCCGCCGAACGCCGCCAGCAGCAGCCCTGCGCCTGCCGCCAGGAACAGGATGCCCGCCGTGTATACCAGCCGCCGCCCCGGCAGCGCGAACGCCACGGGGAGGTAGCCGTCGCTCGCCACCTGCCGGCACAGGCGAGGAAACCCCACGAACGAGGTGTTGGCCGACAGGCACAGCACCGCCAGCACGCTGCCGATCGTCACGTAGTACAGCCACCCCCGCCCGTGCACCGCCCCCACCAACTGCGACAGCACGCTCTGGTAGCCCGGCTGCGTCTGGTCCATCGCCCCCACGTGGTAGGCGCTGCACAAATAAGCGATGCCCGCCAGCCGCAGCCCCAGCACCGCCACGATGGC
>CAXTTH010000425.1:0-2146 GCA_964247035.1 uncultured Acetobacteraceae bacterium | reverse complement strand
CTTAATGGCCACGCTGCGCCGCAGGAGCCAGAGCCGGCCGCGATGGCCGAGCCGGAGCCGGCCGCGGCGGCCGAGCTAGTCAGCGCCTCCGTGCCGCCGCCCATCCTGGTCGGCGCCGGGGAGCAGGCGGCGGAGAAGAAGCGCGGGTGGTGGCGGCGGTGATCCGGCGGGGCTGGCGGCTGCACGCCTAGGGCAACCGCCGCCACGCTTTGCCTTGAAAGTCTGCGAACCGTTCAAACGCCGTGGAGCGGAGATGCAAGATCGGCCGCGCGTCATCATCCTCAACGGCGTTGGCAGCGTTGGCAAAAGCTCCACCGCTCAGGCGTTGCAGCAGATCACTGCAAAGCCGTTTCTCCACGTGTCCATGGACAGCTTCATCGCGATGCTGCCTGCACGCGTGTTCGGCCGCCCGGACGGATTGATCTTCGAAACGATCGAGGAGGGCGGCAAGCCATCCATCGTCATCAAGAGCGGCAAGATCGTCGAGCGTGCCATGCACGGCATGCGTCATGCCATCGCTGCCTTGGCCGGCCAGGGAAATGACCTCATCGTTGACGAGGTCATGATGGGGAACGGTGAAGGCGAGGAATATTGTCGCCTCCTGTCCGGGTTTGACTTTCGCATGGTGGGGTTGTTCGCGCCGCTGGAGGTGCTTGAGGCGCGCGAACGTGAGCGGGGCGACAGAGAGATCGGTTTAGCGCGCTGGCAGCATGCCCGTGTCCATCGAGGCCTGTCGTATGACCTGGAAATCGAGACGTCAGGAACAACTCCTCTGGAGAATGCACTGCGCATATGCGCTGCGTTCTGCTTGGAGACGCTCCATCCCGGGACGCAGGCCACTTCCAGCCAAGCTGGCTGCAACTGATGCGGCACAAGCCTGAAGCGGGCGCTTCAGTGCAGATTACGCATCCAGGCAGCGCCAGCGAAGGCATCAAGCACCGACAAAGCGATGCCTCGTGTCTGCCATGCCAGTCCACGGCTCTCCATGGCCATGTCGGACCGCGCCTTCCCCGCATTGGCCTGCATCTGCTCCACCCTCAGTTGGTGTTCCAACAGCTCCTGGTCAGCCGTCAACGCCACGCTGCCAGGGCCTCCCCAACCTCCGTCACCCAAACCGCCGCAGCCGCTCCACCGCCTCCGCCATGTCCGCCTCCGGGCCGCAGTAGCTGAACCGCACCGTCCGGTGGCCGTGGGCCGCGTCGAAATCCACGCCGGCCGCCGCGGCTACGCCAGCCTCGGCCAGCATCCGCGCGCAGAACCCGGCGCTGTCGTCCGTGCGCTCGGCCACGTCGGCATACAGGTAGAACGCCCCCTCCGCCGGGGAGAGCCGATCGAACCCGGCGCCCGGCAGCGCCGCCAGCAGCACGTTCCGCGAGCGGCGGTAGCGCGCGACGTTGGCGGCCAATTCGTCGTGGCAGTCGAACGCCGCTTCCGCCGCCACTTGGGCGATATGCGGGGCGGAGATGAACAGGTTCTGCGCCAGGCACTCCACCGGGCGCGCCAGGTCCTCCGGCAGCACGGTCCAGCCGACGCGCCAGCCGGTCATGGAGAAATACTTGGAGAAGCTGTTGACCACCACGGCGCTCGGGCTGAATGCCGCGGCGGTGGCCGGGGCCGCACCGTATTGCAGGCCGTGGTAGATCTCGTCGCTGACCAGCCGCACCCCGCTCGCATGGCACCACTCGGCGATGGCGCGCAGCTCGTCCGGGTGCAGCATGGTGCCCGCCGGGTTGCAGGGGGAGGCCACGACCAGCCCCTCCGGCCGCGGGTCCAGCCGCTCCAGCGCCGCCAGCGTGGGCTGGTAGCGCGTCTCGACCCCCGTTTCGATGATGACGGGGAGCAGCCCGAGAGCGGCGGCGATGTTGCGGTAGGGCGGGTAGTACGGGGCCGCCATCGCCACCCGGTCGCCCGGGTCGAACGCGGCCAGGAACACCAGCGGGAACGCCGCCGAGGCCCCCATGGTGACGGCGATGCGCGCCGGGTCCGCCGCATGGCCGTACCAGGCCTGGCCATGCCGGGCGATCCGCTCGCGCAAGGACGATCGGCCCAACGCCTCCGTGTAGCCGAGCGAAGCGCCGCTGCCCAAGGCCTGGCGCGCCGCCTCCACCGCGCCGGCCGGGGCTCCGGTGCCGGGCTGCCCCACCTC
>CAXTTH010000424.1:0-2153 GCA_964247035.1 uncultured Acetobacteraceae bacterium | reverse complement strand
GCCTTGAGCCCCTTGAGCGCCGCCTCCAGCACCTTCTCCGAGCCGTCCAGCCCCTCCTGCCGGAACGCCTTGGCCAGCGCCGCGCGGCCGGAGTCCAGGTTCTGCTGCCGCTGCTGCAGCGCCATGTGCCGCCGGATGCGCGCCCGCGCCTTGCCGGTGACGGCGAAGCGCTCCCACGCGGGGGAGGGGGTGCCGCCGCGCGCGGTCATGACCTCCACCTGGTCGCCGTTCTGCAGCTCGGTCCGCAGCGGCAGCAGCCGCCCGTTCACCTTGGCGCCCACGCAGGTGTCACCCACCTGGCTGTGCACGGCGTAGGCGAAATCCACCGGCGTCGCGCCGCGCGGCAACTGAATCAGCTGGCCTTTCGGCGTGAAGCAGAACACCTGGTCCCGGTAGAGCTCGAGCTTGGTGTTCTCCAGGAACTCGTCGCCGGTGTCGGAGTTCTCCAGGATTTCCAGCAGGTCCCGCACCCAGGGAAAGTCCTGCCCATCGCCGGGCCCGGGGGCGCCCTGCTTGTAGCCCCAATGCGCCGCCACCCCGTTATCCGCCACGCGCTGCATGTCGGCGGTGCGAATCTGCACCTCGATCTTCTGGTTCAGCGGGTGGCGCAGCGTGACGCCGGTGTGCAGGCTTTGGTAGCCGTTGGATTTCGGGGTGGAGATGTAGTCCTTGAAGCGCCCAGCGATCACCGGGTAGCTCGCGTGCACCGCGCCGAGCGCCATGTAGCAATCTGCCCGGGTCGGCACCACCATGCGGAACGCCATGATGTCGGACAGTTGCTCGAAGGCGATGTTGCGGCGCTGCATCTTCTCCCAGATGGAGTACGGGCTCTTCTCCCGCCCGCTCACCTCCACCGCCTCCACGCCCGCCTCCCGGCAGACCCGGGCCAGCTCGCGGCGCACGTCCTCGATGATGTCCGCCCCTTGGCCGCGCAGGAAGTTCAGCCGCGCCTGTATGGTCTCGAACGCTTCCCTCTCCAGTTGGGCAAAGGCGAGGTCCTGCAGCTCGATCTTCACCTCGTCCATGCCGATGCGCTCGGCCAGCGGCGCATAGATCTCCATGGTCTCGCGGGCGATGCGTTGCCGCCGCTCCAGCGAGCCCACGAAGCGCAGCGTGCGCATGTTGTGCAGCCGGTCCGCCAGCTTGACCAGCAGCACCCGGATGTCCTGGCTGATCGCCAGCACCAGCTTGCGGAAGTTCTCCGCCTGCTTGGACCGCTCCGCCTTCAGCTCCAGCTTGGTGAGCTTGGTGACGCCATCGACCAGCCCCGCCACCGGCTTGCCGAACCGCGCCTCGATCTCGCCGAGCTTGATGCCGGTGTCCTCCACCACGTCGTGCAGCAGCGCGGTGACGATGCTGCCCACGTCCAGCCGGTAGCCGGCCAGGATGTCCGCCACCGCGACGGGGTGGCTGATGTACGGATCGCCGTTGTCGCGGCGCTGGCCGCCATGCGCCTGCATCGCCAGCACGTAGGCCGCGTCGATCAGCGCAATGTCGGCCTTGGGGTCGTAGGCCAGCACGCGCTCCGTCAGCTCGAACTGCCGGATGATCGGGGCGTGCGGCGGTGAAGGGCGTGCGGTCGCCGTCCCGTCAGGGGCGAACGTTCGGCGGAGGCTCTGCCTGTCCATGCCCTCGCGGTGCAGCTAGCGGCGACGCCCGCCCAGCTCGGCCTCGATGGCGGCTTCGAGGTCCTCGGGGGACATCTCCTCCACGGGCAGGCTGGCGGCTTCCTCTTCGGCCGAGACGTCTTGCAGGCCGAAGATGTTCTGGTCGGTCGGGATGAGGTCGAGCACCTCCTCGTCCGCCGGCTCCGGCTCCGGCGCGCGGGACAGCGACTTGATCAGGTCCTGCTCCAGCTTCGGGATCGCGATGGTCTCCTCGGCGATCTCGCGCAGCGCCACGACCGGGTTCTTGTCGTTGTCGCGCTCCACCGTCAGCTCCTCGCCACGGCTCAGGTTGCGGGCGCGCTGCGCTGCGAACAGCACCAGCTCGAACCGGTTGGGAACGCGCTCGACGCAATCCTCGACTGTCACGCGCGCCATGAGGCAAGACTCCGTTGGAAGGGCCGATCCACCTAGTTAAGCCCTGGGAGATCATCTCGCAAGTGCGAACACGGCTTGACGCCCTGCTCCGGCAACGCGTCGAGCAGGGCG
>CAXTTH010000423.1:0-2158 GCA_964247035.1 uncultured Acetobacteraceae bacterium | reverse complement strand
CAGTTGGCCGCCGCGCAGGCAGACCTGCGCACCCAGGCGCTGAACCTGTCCTACACCACCGTCACCGCTCCGCTCAGCGGCGTCACCAGCCTGGAGGCGCTGCCGGAGGGCGGGCTGGTCGGCACGGCGTCCGACAACAGCCTGCTGACCCGCATCACCCAGACCGACCCGATCTACGTGACGTTCTCGTTCGACAGCGAGGACCTGGCGCAGATCCGCGAGCTGGCCGGGCCGGACGCGCGCTTGTCGGCGCAGGTGGAGTCCGGCGGCCAGGCGCTGACGGGGGCGGTCGACTTCACCGACAGCAGCATCGACCAGGCGACCGGCACGGTGCGCGGCCGGGCGCTGTTCGCCAACCCGGACACGCGCCTCGTGCCCGGCCAGTTCGTGCGCGTCACCCTCGGCGGCGTGATCCTGCACGGCGCGCTGACGGCGCCCAAGCTCGCCGTGGGCCAGGATGCGGCCGGCGCGTTCGTGTACCTGGCGGAGAACGGCCGCGCCCGCCGGGCCGACGTGGCGCTGGGGGCCAGCAGCGGCGACGACTGGGTAGTGACGGGGCTGCGCGCCGGCGATGCGGTGATCAAGGGCGGGCTGGTCCACGTGCACGAGGGCGGCGAGGTGCGGATCGTGCCAGCGCTGCCAGGCGCATGATCGTCCGCAGCTTCATCGACCGTCCGGTCACGGCGTCGGTGCTGTCGCTGCTGGTGGTCCTGGTGGGCCTGGTCTCGCTGCGGCTGCTGCCGGTGGCGCAGTACCCGAACATCGTCCCGCCGCAGATCTCCGTCCAGGCGAGCTACCCCGGCGCCGACGTGGAGACGCTGTCCCAGAGCGTGGCAGCGCCGCTGGAGCGCGCGATCAACGGCGTGGACGGCATGATCTACATGCAGTCCCAGAACAGCGCCGGGCAGACCGGCCTGAGCGTCTCGTTCGAGGTCGGCACTGACCCGGAGATCGACGCGATCAACGTCAGCAACCGGGTGCAGGGCGTGCTCAGCACCTTGCCCCAGCAGACGCAGCGGCTCGGCGTCACGGTGCAGAAGCAGTCGGGCGCGCTGGTGGCCATCCTGGCGCTGTCCGCCACATCGGACCGCTACGACGACGTGGCGATCAGCAACTACGCGCTGCGCAACGTGATCGACGAGCTGAAGCGGGTGCCCGGCGTCAGCGACGCGCAGTTCTTCGGCAAGAAGGACTACGCGATGCGCGTCTGGCTGCGGCCGGACAAGCTGGCGCAGTTCCGCCTCGCCGCCTCCGACGTGTCCGACGCCCTGAACGAGCAGAACCAGGAGTTCGCCACCGGCGACGTCAACGGCGCGCCCGGCGATGCCGGGCCGTTCACCTACGGCATGACGGCGCGCGGCCGGCTGGTGGGCGCGGAGGCGTTCGGCAACGTGGTGCTGCGGGCCATGCCGGACGGCTCCGCGCTGCGCCTGAGG
The DNA here is from genome assembly GCA_964247035.1 of uncultured Acetobacteraceae bacterium. Classification (GTDB taxonomy): domain Bacteria; phylum Pseudomonadota; class Alphaproteobacteria; order Acetobacterales; family Acetobacteraceae; genus LMUY01. The sequence goes on along the minus strand of CAXTTH010000423.1, from coordinate 722 downwards.
GACGTGGCGCGGGTCGAGCTGGGCTCGGAGGATTACAGCTTCAACGCGTTGCAGGAAGGCCGCAAGGCGGTGCCGATCGGCATCTTCCTCAAGCCCGGCGCCAACGCGCTGGAGATGGCCGCCGCGGTGAAGGCCCGCATGGCCGAGCTGGCGCAGCAGTTCCCGCAAGGCATCGCGTATTCGTTTCCCTTCGACACCACCGGCTTCGTGCGGGCCTCCATCGCCGAGGTGCTGCGCACGTTCGCGCTGGCGCTGGCGCTGGTGGCAGCCGTCACCTTCCTGTTCCTGCAAAGCTGGCGCGCCACGCTGATCCCCCTGGTCGCGGTCCCGGTGTCGATCATCGGCAGCTTCGCCGGCCTCAAGCTGCTCGGCTTCTCCATCAACCTGGTGACGCTGTTCGGGCTGATCCTCGCCATCGGCATCGTCGTGGACGACGCGATCGTGGTGCTGGAGAACATCGAGCGGCTGATGCACGACGAACGCCTGGCCCCGCGCCAGGCGGCGATCCGCGCCATGGAGGAGGTGAGCGGGCCGGTGATCGCCATCGTGCTGGTGCTGTGCGCGGTGTTCGTGCCGGTGGCGTTCCTGGGCGGGCTGACGGGGGAGCTTTACCGGCAGTTCGCTGCCGCGATCGTCGTCTCCGTCATTATCTCCGGCGTGGTGGCGCTCACGCTCACGCCCGCGCTGTGCGCCAACGTGCTGCACCCGCACGGCCAGCAGGG
>CAXTTH010000422.1:0-2160 GCA_964247035.1 uncultured Acetobacteraceae bacterium | reverse complement strand
CTCCAGACCGTGGACGTAGGCGCGGACGTCGCGGGGCGCGACCTGGCCGTGGCGGCGGGCCAGGTCCAGCATGACGTAGGCGGTGCGCTGGCCCGGCCCGTGATAGGTCCACTGGCCGCCGCGCCCGGCGGTGAAGGTCGGCAGCCCCGCCGGGTTCAGCAGGTCGGCGGGCAGGGCGCTGGTGCCGGCGGTGTAGAGCGCCGGGTGCTCCAGCAGCCAGACGGTCTCCGCCGCCTCGCCGGCGCGGATGGCGGCGGCCTGCGCCTGCATGGCGGCCAGGGCGGCGTCGTACGGCACGGGCGCGTCCGAGATGCGCCATGCGGGAGTCATTGATGCAGCGGCGTCCATCGGCTATAGGCCCGCTACGCTGCGGCCGTGGCGAAATGGTAGACGCGCAAGCTTGAGGTGCTTGTGGGGGAAACCCTGTGGAAGTTCGAGTCTTCTCGGCCGCATTCCGTTAGCTGTCATGTCCTGCCCCCGGGTTGCATCACCCGCCGCTCCGTCCGTAACTGAACGGACGCAGGGAGCGACATGGCCATGGACGAGGATTTCCGGAAGGCGGCGCTGGATTACCACCGCCTCCCCCGCCCAGGTAAGCTGGAGATCGCGCCCACCAAGCGCATGGCCACCCAGCGGGACCTGGCGCTCGCCTACTCCCCCGGCGTCGCCGCCGCCTGCGACGCCATCAAGGCCGACCCGCTCACCGCCTACGACTACACCGCCCGCGGCAACCTGGTCGGCGTCGTCTCCAACGGCACGGCGGTGCTCGGCCTGGGCAACATCGGCGCCCTGGCCGGCAAGCCGGTGATGGAGGGCAAGGCGGTGCTGTTCAAGAAGTTCGCCGGCATCGACTGCTTCGACATCGAGGTGGACGCCCAGGACCCTGACCGCTTCATCGAGGTGGTGGCGGCCCTGGAGCCGACCTTCGGCGCCATCAACCTCGAGGACATCAAGGCGCCAGAGTGCTTCGCCATCGAGCAGCGCCTGCGCGAGCGCATGGCCATCCCGGTGTTCCACGACGACCAGCACGGCACCGCCATCATCGTCGCCGCCGCCGTGCGCAACGCCCTGCAGCTGCAGGGCAAGCGGCTGGAGGAGGTGCGTCTCGTCACCTCCGGCGCCGGCGCCGCCGCGCTGGCCTGCGTTGACCTGCTGTGCGTCATGGGGCTGCGGCCCGAAAGCGTGACGCTCACCGACATCCAAGGTGTCATCCACGCCGGCCGCGACGCGGACATGCTGCCCAACATGGCCCGCTACGCCAATCGCACGGCCGCCCGCACCCTGGCCGATGCGCTGCCGGGGGCGGACGTGTTCCTCGGCCTGTCCGCCCCGCGCGTGCTGAAGGCGGAGTGGCTGCACCTGATGGCCGACAAGCCGCTCATCCTGGCCCTGGCCAACCCGGAGCCGGAGATCCTGCCCGAGGCGGTGCGCGCCGCCCGGCCGGACGCGATCGTGGCCACGGGGCGCAGCGACTACCCGAACCAGGTCAACAACGTGCTGTGCTTCCCGTTCATCTTCCGCGGCGCGCTGGACGTGGGCGCCACCACCATCAACGAGGAGATGAAGCTCGCCTGCGTGGAGGCCATCGCCGTGCTGGCCCGGGTGGAGGCGAGCGAGGTGGTGGCGGCGGCCTACGGCGGCGCCGCCCCCGTGTTCGGCCCTGACTACATCATTCCCAAGCCGTTCGACCCGCGGCTGATCCTGCAAATCGCCCCCGCCGTCGCCAAGGCCGCCATCGCCAGCGGCGTCGCCACCCGCCCGATCGAGGACTTCGCCGCCTACCGCCACGGGCTGGAGGTGTTCGTCTATCGCTCCGGCCAGTTGATGCGCCCGGTGTTCGAGGCGGCCCGCAAGTCGCCCCGCCGCATCGTCTATGCCGACGGCGAGGACGAGCGCGTGCTGCGCGCCGTGCAGACGGTGGTGGACGAGGGCATCGCCCAGCCCATCCTGATCGGCCGCCGCGGCGTGATCGCCTCGCGCGTGATCGACATGGGCCTGCGGCTCGACCTCGACGAGACCGTGCGCGTGCTCGACCCGGCGCTCGACCGCGACGTGTTCGACCCGCTGGTCGCGCAGTACCAGCGCCTGGTCGGCCGCCGCGGCGTGCCGGCGGACGCGGGGGGGGGGCCGGGGGGGCGCCGCCCCCCCCCCCCCCCCCCC
>CAXTTH010000421.1:0-2162 GCA_964247035.1 uncultured Acetobacteraceae bacterium | reverse complement strand
GCCCGACCCCACTCAGCCCTCGCCAGAAAACCACCCATCAGCAGGCTTAACAGGAACAACGTCCTTGGCAGCGACAGCTGGCCCATGTCTGCGACCATTGATCCGCGCTGGCTGGCGCCTCATGCGGTCAGGAACCGGACCGTGTCCCCTTCGAGCACGGCGCAGGTCAGCGCGCCGCCGGCGACAGCCCCTGTATCGACGCCGACGCGGTTGCGCCGGATTTCCGGCTGCTTCGCTGGGGTGTGGCCGTGCACGGCTGCCGTGCCGGGCGCCTCGGGCAGCAACGGGCCGTCCCAGTCCAGGAAACCCGCACGGATCCAAAGCATGTCGGCCTCCATCTGCAAGCCCATGGACAATCCCGGCCGCAATCCGGCGTGCACGAACACATAGCCGTCCAGGCAGTGGAACAGCGGCAGCGCGTGCAGGAACGGCAGGTCGCGCGCCATCCTGGCAGCCCAGGCGGCGACCGACTGGGCCGGGCTGATGCCCCAGCTCCGCAATGTGACGCCCCCGCCGTTGCGCAGCCAATCGTCGCGGTGATCGCCGTCATGCGCCAGCGCGTCCAGCAGCATCTGCTCATGGTTGCCGCGCAGGCATACGGTCGGGATGCCGGCTGCTGGCCCTGCGGCCAGGCGGCCCACCACGCCGGCCGAGTCGGGGCCGCGATCAATGTAATCGCCAAGGTGCACCAGCAGCGGGCGTTCGGCCGGGAGTTGGGCGAGGTCACGGGCCACATGGCGATGCATGGCAGCCAGGCGGTCGTCGCAGCCGTGCACGTCGCCCACGGCATAGACCCGCGCGCCGGGCAGCAGCCAGCCAGGGGCGGGGCGGCTTAACGTTTGTTCAACCATCACGGTGCATCGTAGGCCATGGGCGCGGGGGCTGCGACAAGCATGCTGAGCACGGTGGAGGGTCAGCGAAGCATCGGCAAGCGGGTCATGCTGGCGCCTGAGAGCCCGGTCAGTCCGCTGCACCACGCAGTCAGCCTGGCGATCGACTGGGCGGCGCGCGGCCGGGCGTCCCTGTCCATCCTGGCGCTGCACCTGTCCCGGCTGCACGCGCCGGGCCCGCGGCCGCACCACCGCCGCATCGCGGCCGCGCTGCTGGAAGGCGTGGTGAAGGCGCATGGCGGCCAGGTGTTCTCCTGCCCCAATGGCGACTTGGTCATGCTGAGCGACGCCGCGGTCGGCACGGCCCTGGTGCCCACCCTGTCCCGGCTGTTCCGGGCGGAATCGCCGGGAGTGGACCGGCTGCTCGCCCTGTGGTCGCTGCCGGCGGACCATGCGGCGGTGCGCACTTACATCAATGCCCTGGCGACGCAGCTTCCCCCCCAGAAAGACGCGCCAGCCCCGCTCGGCGCCATGGCGGCCGCAGATGCCGTGCTGACCTCGGTGCTGCTGACCGACCTAATGCGGCGGCAAACGGCAGTGCAGATCACCGGGCGCGACATGAAGCCGTTGTTCCAAGAGCTGCTGGTTCCGCCTGCCGTGCTGGAGGCGCAGGCCGGTGCGGTGCTGCCGGGCTTGGATGACCCCTTCCTGTCCCGCCACCTGGCAGCCCGGCTGGACGGGCGGATGCTGGGCGCTGCGCATCGTTGGCCTGCCGGCCCGGCCCTGCACCTGAACCTTACCCTGCCCGGCGCGTCATCGGCCGCGTTCCAAGGCTTCGCTGCATCCCTGCCCGGCAGCGCCGTTCTGGGCGTCGAGCTGCAGTTCATGGAGGCGGTGGCCGACCTGGCGCAGTTCCAGGAGGCCGCTGCCCAGCTTCGGCTGGCTGGCGCCGCTGTGGTGCTGGACGGGGTTGACCACGCCGCCTTGCTGCTCGCCCGTCCCGGCGTATTCGCGCCGGACTTGCTGAAGCTGGACTGGTCCCCGCGCATGGCCGCCCTGCCTGCCCGCGAGCGCCGCCACTTGGAAGCCGTCATCGCCGGGTTCGGGCCGGAACGGATCGTTCTGCACCGGGCCGAAACGGAGGCCGCCCTTGCCTGGGGCCGGCAGCAGGGCATCAGCCGCTTCCAGGGCCGCCATGTGGACGCGATCCTGGCGGCCGAGCGCATCACGGCCTGCCGTCATGCGTCCGGGTGCAGCCTGCGCCAATGCATCGACCGTGCTGCCGCCACGGGGCCGGAAGGCCGCATCGGCTGCGGGAACCCGGCGTTGCTG
>CAXTTH010000420.1:0-2174 GCA_964247035.1 uncultured Acetobacteraceae bacterium | reverse complement strand
CTTCGCTCCCGACCCGGCGCTGTTCTACGCCTCCAGCCACCAGCACCCGTGCTACCCCGGCACCGGCTCGCCGCGCGAGACGGGGGTGGCCGGCAACGTCCTGAACGCGCCGCTGCCCCCCGGCGCCGGCAGCGAGCGGTTCCGCGCCGCCTGGTCCAACCGGATCATCCCGGCGCTGGCGGCATGGCGGCCCCAGCTGCTGATCGTGTCCGCCGGGTTCGACGCGCACCGGGACGACCCGCTGGCCGAGCTGCAGGTCGAGACGGAGGATTTCGCCTGGCTGACCGACCGGCTGAACGAGGTGGCCCAGGCGCACGCCGGCGGCCGCATCGTCTCCCTGCTGGAAGGCGGCTACGACCTGGGCGCGCTGGCCGCGTCGGCCGCGGCCCACGTACGCCGCCTGATGCAGGGCCAAGAGGCCGTGATCGCATAGCAACACTGTGATTTCATTGCACAGCCCGCCTGTTGTCGCCGGGCCGGCAAGCGCGTAAGGACGACAGGCTGAGGAGGGCGCGCATGTCGCAAGACATCTCCGGCCTGTCGTTCGAGGACGCGTTGGCCGAGCTGGAGCGGATCGTCAAGGGCCTGGAGGGCGGCCAGCAGAAGCTGGAGGACGCCATCACCGCCTACGAACGCGGCGCCCTGCTGCGCCAGCACTGCGAGGCCAAGCTGGCGGAGGCCGAGGCCCGCGTGCAGGTCATCGTCCGCGGCGCCGACGGCGCCCTGGCGACCCGCCCCTTCCCATGAGCCGACATCCCGGAGTGAGCCGTCCATGAACGCGCCTGTGCTTCCCTCGCGTCCTGTGACGCCGTTGCTGGACCGTGTTGGGGTTCCGGGTGACTTGCGCAATCTGTCGTCCGAGCAGTTGCGCGGCCTGGCCGACGAGTTGCGGGCCGAGACGATCGACGCGGTGAGCACCACCGGCGGGCACCTCGGCGCGTCGTTGGGGGTGGTGGAGCTGACGGTGGCGCTGCACGCGGTGTTCGACACCCCGCATGACCGGGTGATCTGGGACGTGGGCCACCAGTGCTACCCGCACAAGATCATCACCGGCCGGCGCGACCGCATCCGCACCCTGCGCCAGCCCGGCGGCCTGTCCGGCTTCACCCGCCGCAGCGAGAGCGAGTACGACCCGTTCGGCGCCGCGCACAGCAGCACCTCGATCTCGGCCGGCCTCGGCATGGCGGTGGCCTCCGACCTGCTGGGCGTGCCGCGCAACGTGGTGGCGGTGATCGGCGACGGCGCCATGAGCGCCGGCATGGCCTACGAGGCGATGAACAACGCCGGCGCCATGCACTCCCGCCTGGTGGTGGTGCTGAACGACAACGAGATGAGCATCGCACCGCCCACCGGGGCGATGAGCGCGTACCTGACCCGGCTGCTCAGCTCGCACTCCTACCTCAACCTGCGCGACCTGGCCTCGCGCATGGCCAAGCGCTTCCCGTCGGGCATGGCGAAGACCGCCAAGCGGGCGGAGGAATACGCCCGCGGCATCCTGACCGGCGGCACGCTGTTCGAGGAGCTGGGGTTCTACTACCTGGGCCCCATCGACGGCCACAACCTCGACCACCTGCTGCCGGTGCTGCGCAACGTGCGCGACGCCGACGAGCGCGGCCCGATCCTGGTGCACGCCATCACCCAGAAGGGCCGCGGCTACCCGCCGGCCGAGGCGAGCGCCGACAAGCTGCACGCGGTCAGCCGCTTCAACGTGATCACCGGCGAGCAGGTGCGCCCGCCTCCCGGTGGCCCGCCCAGCTACACCCGGGTGTTCGCCGACGCGCTGGCGGCCGAGGCCGAGGCCAACCCGCGCATCGTGGCGGTCACCGCCGCCATGCCGTCCGGCACCGGGCTCGACCGCTTCGCCAGCCGCTTTCCCGGCCGCTGCTTCGACGTGGGCATCGCCGAGCAGCACGCGGTGACGTTCGCCGCCGGCATGGCGAGCGAGGGCCTGGCGCCGTTCTGCGCCATCTACAGCACCTTCTTGCAGCGCGCCTACGACCAGGTGGTGCACGACGTGGCGCTGCAAGGCCTGCCGGTGCGCTTCTGCCTGGACCGCGCCGGCCTGGTGGGCGCGGACGGCGCCACCCACGCCGGCAGCTTCGACCTGGCCTATCTCGGCTGCCTGCCCGGCATGGTGGTGATGGCGCCGGCCGACGAGGGGGAGCTGATGCACA
>CAXTTH010000419.1:0-2181 GCA_964247035.1 uncultured Acetobacteraceae bacterium | reverse complement strand
GCGCCAACACGGCTGCCGCCCCGCGCGCCACCGCGTCCGCGATGAAGCGGCGGCCGTCCGCGCCGGACCCTGGCAGGGCCGCGAACATCGCACCCGGCGTCACGTCCCGGCTGTCCGCCGTGACGCCCGTGATGGCGGCGTCGGGCAGGCCTGCCGCTGCGATCCCAGCTTGGCGCAGCATGTCAGTGAGCTGCAACGCGCGTGCCCAAGGCTTGCTCACCCAAGATGCGCGCCTCCATGGCCTTCGTGTCCAGCCGGGCCTCGTGCCGCGGCTGATCCGGCGTCCGCGGACCCGGCGCCGCAACCGGGCGCACCCCGCCGTCAACTGCCGCGACCGGCGGGGCGGGGGGCGCCATCGGCACGGAAGGGGGTACGAAGCTGAGCGATCCCGTCCAGTGCGGCACATAGCCGTGCGGCGGGGCCATGGGGATGGCCAGCGAAGCCGTGACCCCGGGCATGTCCCCGATGTCCGGCAGCAGCCCCAGCATGGGGCCGATCTTGGCGATCACCCGGCCCGCCGCCGGGGCGCTGACCGCGCCCGCCGTGGAGTAGCCGCCGGTGCTCTTGTTGCCGTGCGGCTCGTCCAGCATGAAGTACACGGCGTAGTGCGGCGCGTTCATCGGGAACACGCTCATGAAGGCGCTGACGTTGGCGTGCTTCTTGTAAACGTGCCCGCCCACCTTCTCCGCCGTGCCGGTCTTGCCGCCGACGAAGTAGCCGGGGATGTCCGCCGGCTTGCCGTAGCCGTCCGTCACCACCAGGCGCATCAGCCGGCGGACGGTGTCGCTGGTCTGCTGCTGCATGATGCGCACTCCCGAGCGCGGCTCGGACCCGGGTTCCTGCGCCAGGATGGTCGGGCGCAGCACCACGCCGCCGTTGGCCAGCGCCGCCGTGCCGCGCACCACGTGCAGCGGGCTGACGGCGATGCCGTGGCCGAAGCCCACGGTGAGGTTCACCGCCTCCTTCCAGTTGGCGACCGTCGGCACGATTGGCCGGCCCGCTTCCGGCAGCTCCACCCCGATGCGGTCGAACATGCCCATGTTGCCGAGCCAGGCACGCTGCCGCTCCGGCCCCACCGCCTGGGCGATGTGCGCAGCGCCCAGGTTGGAGGAGTACGCCAGCACCTCCGGCAGGAACAGGTAGCGGTGCTTGCCCTCGAAGTCGGTGATGGTGAAGCGGCCGATGTGGATGTTGTGCGCCGCGTCGTACTCGTTCCAGAGGTTGGCCGCCCCGCTGTCCAGCGCCATGGCGGCGGTTTGCAGCTTGAACGTGCTGCCGGGCTCGTACATGCCGGTCACGGCGCGGTTGAACCGCTGCTCCGGCGGCGCCTGGGCTGCCAGGTTCGCGTCGTAGTCCGGCAGGCTGACCATGGCGATCACCTCGCCGGTCCGCACGTCCATCACGATGCCGCAGCCGCCGATGGCGGTGAACTCGTCGATCGAGTGCGCCAGCTCGTCGCGCAGCACCTGCTGCACCCGGCCGTCGATGGACAGGCGCAACGGTTCCGGGTTCTCGCGCAGCCGCTGGTCGAAGAAGCGCTCCACCCCGGCGATGCCGCGGCTGTCCACGTCCACGCCGCCGAGCACCTGCGCCGCCACCCGGCCCTGCGGGTAGCGCCGGCGCTCGCCCGCCTGGAAATACACGCCGGGAATGCCGAGCGCGTTGACCGCCATCTGCTCGTGCGGAGTGATCTGGCGGGCGAGGTAGACGAACTGCTTGGCCGAGGCGAGCCGGTCGCGCATCAGCTCCTCGTCGAGCTTGGGCAGCACGGCCTTCAGCTTGTGGGCGACCTCCGCTGGGTCGATCATCTCCTTGGGGTTGGCGTAGAGCCCGGCGGTGGGCAGGGAGACCGCCAGGATCTCGCCGTTGCGGTCGGTGATCATGGCGCGAGGCCCGTGGGGACCGGGCACGCCCGGGGGAGGGCCGTCCATGTCCTCGCTGGCGATCACGTCCGGGTCTGGTACGTGCGCCAGGACGGCCGGCAGCTTCGGGTGCATCGGGAAGATGATCGTGGCGCTGGCCAGCTTGGCGACCACTGCGCCGAACAGCAACGCGAACCCGCCAGCCGTGACCAGCAGGCGGGAACGGGTGGTTTCCAGCGCGGCCCGACGCTTGAGGTCCGGCGCGGTGATGCGGACGTGCTCCATCAGCGGGACGGCGTCCTGCCGAGCAGCGCCGCGC
>CAXTTH010000418.1:0-2188 GCA_964247035.1 uncultured Acetobacteraceae bacterium | reverse complement strand
GTCGAACGCCTGGGCGGTGGCGACGTAGCGCCAGGGCGGCGGGCAGGCCTGCACCAGCGCCTCGGCGTGGCGGCTTTTGGCGGAGCGCGCGCCGCCGAGCACGAAGGTGATTTGACCGGGCACGTCCCGGGTCATACACAAAAAGCGATGGTCCCTCCACCCGGAGGGTTAAAAGGGAACTGCGGTGCGACGCCGCGGCTGCCCCCGCAACTGTGAGCGGAGAGTTGACCCGGCACACGCCACTGGACCGCACGGTCTGGGAAGGCCGCCGGGGCAGCGCCTGATCCGCGAGCCAGGAGACCTGCCATTGCCGGGGACATGCTCGCCCCGGCGCTGCCACTGCGACGCCGGGCGGGGTGCACCGGGGTTGGCGGCCATGCGAGGCCGACCCTTGGGGCTTTGCCTCGGGGGCAGTGGGTGCCCGTGCCTGCCACGGAGCCGCCGCATGAGTCCTGTCCTGCATGTCTGCACCACCTGCCGCGCTGGCCGTACCCTGGCTGAAGGCGAAGCGCCGCCCGGACGCGCCATGCACGCGGCACTGGCCGCCCATCCGGACGCCGGGGCGGTGCAGCTGCGCGAGGTGCAGTGCCTGTCAGTGTGCGGCGACGGGTGCGCGGCTGCCATCGCCATGCCCGGTAAATGGACCTACCTGCTGGGCCGGCTGCAGCCGGAGCTGGCGGGAGACCTGTTGGCTTATGCCCGAACCTACGCTGGCCACCCGACGGGCACGGTGCTGCCGTCCAAGCGCGCGGCGTCGCTGGCGCGGATGGTGATGGGGCGGCTGCCGGCATGAAGATCCCCTGCACGGTCATCACCGGGTTCCTCGGCGCGGGCAAGACGACGCTGGTGCGCCACGTGCTGGCCCACGCGGGCGGCCGGCGCATCGCCGTGCTGGTCAACGAGTTCGGCTCGCTCGGCATCGACGGCGACGTGCTGCGCTCCTGCGGCATCCCCGGCTGCGAGGACGTGGACATCGTGGAGCTGGCCAACGGCTGCCTGTGCTGCACCATGGCGGACGAGTTCATCCCGGCGATGCAGGCGCTGCTGGACCGCTCGCCGCCGCCGGAGCACATCCTGATCGAAACCTCCGGCCTCGCCTTGCCCAAGCCGCTGCTCAAGGCGTTCAACTGGCCCAGCATCCGCGCGCGGGTGACGGTGGACGGGGTGATCGCCGTGGTGGACGGGCCGGCGGTGGCTGCCGGGCGCTTCGCCGACGACCCGGCGGCGGTGGCGGCGCAGCGGGCGGCGGACGGGAGCCTGGACCACGACAACCCGCTGGCCGAGGTATACGGCGACCAGGTGGCCGCTGCCGACCTGGTGGTGCTGAACAAGGCCGACCTGCTGGACGCCGCAGCCCTGGCGCAGTTGCGCGCCGACGTGGCTGCCAGCCTGCCCCGCCCTGCCGCCCTGGTGGCGGCGACGGAGGGCCGGATCGACCTGGCGGTGCTGCTTGGGCTGGACGCGGCGGCGGAGGACGACCTGGCCGCCCGCCCGTCCTGCCACGACGCGGAGGACGGCGTGCACGAGCACGACGACTTCGCCAGCTTCGTCGTGACTGTGGAGGAGACGGCGGACCCGGACGCGCTGCTGCGCCGCTTGGCCGCCGTGGCCAGGGCGCATGACGTGCTGCGGATCAAGGGCTTCGTCCCCGTGACAGGGCGACCGATGCGGCTGGCAGTGCAGGGCGTCGGCGCCCGGTTCCGCCAGCACTACGATCGGGACTGGGCGCCGGGCGAGGCGCGCGTTGGGCGGCTGGTGGTGATCGGCCAGGCTGGGATGAATCAAGCTGCCATTGTCGCGGCCCTCGCCTGATGCATCTGCTGGTCCGCGAGCAGCATTCGCTGGACGAAGCCGCGCCCGCGGTGGACTTGGCGCACCCGCCGGCCGACCTGGTGGTGATGTCGTTCTCGGATGCGGACCTGGCAGCCTTGGCCGCGGCGCACCGGGCGGGGCCGTCGCTGCGGCTTGCCCCGCTGGGCAAGCTGCGCCACCCACTGTCGGTGGACCTGTACTTGGAGCAGACCGTGACGCACGCGCGCTGCGTGGTGGTGCGGCTGCTGGGCGGGATGGAGTACTGGCGCTACGGCGCGGAGGAGCTGGCGGCGCTGTGCCGCAGCCGGGCCATCCCGCTGGCGGTGCTGCCCGGGGACGGGCGGGACGACCCGGCGTTGCTGGCGCTCTCCACGGT
>CAXTTH010000417.1:1892-2188 GCA_964247035.1 uncultured Acetobacteraceae bacterium | reverse complement strand
GCGGACGGGCGCGCCGTCCAGGCGCATGACGCCGGCGTCAGGCTGCACGACGCCGGCCATGCACTTGATGAGGCTGGACTTGCCTGCGCCGTTCTCGCCCAGCACCGCGTGGATGCGGCCGGCGCGCACCGCCAGGTCCACGCCCTCCAGCGCCAGCACGCCGCCGTAGCGCTTGGCGATGCCCTGCATCTGGAACAGTGGTTGGCTGGGCATGGCTAAGATAGCGTGGGGGGGGGGGGGGGCCCGCCCCCCCCCCCCCCCGAACCACAGGAGCGCAGGAGGAGAAGCGCGGAACA
>CAXTTH010000417.1:0-1882 GCA_964247035.1 uncultured Acetobacteraceae bacterium | reverse complement strand
AGCCCCACCAGAGGACAATCGTCCTCTGGACACCTGATGCAAAGGGGTCAAAGGGACCCTGTCCCCTTGCGGGTGCAGGGCAGCGCCCTGCCCTGGCGTCACTGGTTGGTTTCGGACTGGCCCATGATCTCCTGCGACGTGAAGCTGATGCCGCAGCTCGGAAAGGCGTTGCCGACGAAGAAGTTGTCGCTCTGCTCCGGAAAGGTGTTGTCGCCCGCCTTGAAGCCGGGGTCCTCGACGTGGGCGAGCGGCAGCTTGATGGATTGCGGCACCACCTCGCCGTCCAGCGCGGCCAGCGCCGTTTTCATCGCGACGGCGACCTGCGCCGGGCCGGTGCCGCCGGAGGCGCATTTCAGCCCCTCGCCCTGGTGCGCCAGGCACAGCTTGCGAAAGCCGTTCTCGGTCTCGGCGCCGGCCGGCACGAAGGGCTGCCCGGCATCCATGAACGCCCGCACCATGCCGGTGGAACCGCCCTGCGCGGTCATGCCGTCGAAATGGCCGTGGACCGCGAGGGCGTCGGCCACGACCTTCTGCGCCGTGCCGTCGTCCCAGCGGCCGACCACCTCGGTGGTCTCGAACGGCTTGCCCGACGCCTTCAGCGTGTCCTGCACGCCCTTGTGGCGGTCGGCATCGACCGTGGTGCCGCTGACGCCGCGGACCTCGAGCACGGAGCCGCCTTTCGGCAGGGACTTCACCAGCCAGTCGCCCCAGTACTGGCCGAGGCCGAGCTGGTCCACGTTGACGTTGATCGCCTCGTCGGTGTCGATCGTGTTGTCGAAGGCGACCAGCACCACGCCGGCCTGCTGCGCGCGCCGCACCACGGACTTGAAGGCGGTCGGGTTCTGGGCGTTGACGATCACGGCGTCGTAGCCGGAGTCGATGAAGTTGTTGATCGCCGAGATCTGCGCCGCGATGTCCTCGCCAGTCGAGACGACCTTGAACTCCTTGAGCTTGGCCTTGATCTCCGGCTGCTCGGCGTAGGCCTTGGCGGTGCGGATCATCTGGATGCGCCAGGTGTTGCCGATGAAGCCGTTGGCGAGCGCTACTCGGTAAGGGCCAGGTTTCTTGGGAAACTGGAAGAACTTGGTCTGCGCCGTCCACGGCACGTAGCACTGCGGATCGGCGGACGGGCCGGCGACCACTTGCGGCCCGGCGGCGAGAGCTGGGCCCGCGAAGGCCGCCATGAGGGCCAAGGCGGCCAGGCTTCGCTTCGGACGCGATGGCACCGTCTTCATAGCATTTCTTCCCTGCTGCATTCTCGTTGGTTGACTGAGGATGCGGCCTGGCCCCGCACCGTGCAAGGGCAGCTACGCCATGCCGCCGTTGATCGTCAGGATCGTGCCGGTCGTGTAGCCGGAGCGCGGGCTGGCCAGGAAGACCACGGCGTCGGCGATCTCCTCCGGCGTGGCGGCGCGGCCGAACGCCATCGTGCGGGTCAGCTCTGGCCAGCGGCCGGCGTCGCCCAGGTCGCGCTCGGCCCGGGCGCGCAGCATCGCCTCCATCCGCTCCGTCGCCACCGGGCCGGGGTTGATGCCCACCACGCGCATGCCGTCCGCGGGGGCTGCGCGGCCGAGGGCGCGGGTGAAGGCCATCAGCGCCGCGTTGCCGGCGCTGCCGGCGATGTAGGCCGGGTCGAAGCTCTCGCCGGCCGCGCCGATCACGTTCACCACCGTGCCGCCGCGCTGCTTGAGCACGGGGTACAGCGCCCGGGTCAGGTTGATGAAGCCGAACACCTTGAGGTCCCACGCCGCGCGCCACCGCGCCTCGTCCACTTGCAGCAGGGCGCCGGGCGGGATGGCGCCGGCGTTGTTCACCAGCAGGTCGATGGCGCCGGCGGCCTCGGCCCCGCGGGCCGCCTCGCCGCGTTGGGAGAGGTCGGCCG
>CAXTTH010000416.1:0-2190 GCA_964247035.1 uncultured Acetobacteraceae bacterium | reverse complement strand
GTCCCAGCCTGTATGCCCGGGCCAAGGCGGCCGGCGAGGCGGCGGTGCACGCGGCGATGCCGGCCGCCGCCATCATGCGGCCCTCGCTGGTGTTCGGCGCGGAGGACAAGTTCTTCAACCGCTTCGCCGCCCTGGTGCAGCTCTCGCCCATCATGCCGGTCATCGCCGGGGACACCAGGATGCAGCCGGTCTATGTCGGCGACGTGGCGGACGCGGTGATGGCCGGGCTGACCGGCCTGGACACCGCCGGCCGCACCTACGAGCTGGGCGGCCCCGCCGTGTGGACGTTCCGCGAGATCCTCGCCTACATCGTCAAGGAGACCCGGCGTCGTCGTCCGCTGGTGGAGATCCCCATGGGCCTGGCCCGGCTGCAAGCCGCCATCGCCGAGAAGCTGCCCACCAAGCCCTTCACCCGCGACCAGTTGCTGCTGCTGTCCCGCGACAACGTCGTCACCCCGGGCATGCCGGGCCTGCCGGAGCTGGGCGTCGCAGCCACGCCGATCGAGCTGGTGGTTCCGGAATACCTGGACCGCTACCGGCCAGGCGGCGGCAAGCTGGAGCGCGTGCCGGCCTAGTTGGGTCCGGTTCGGCCCATTAGCGACGGCAGCAAGGGGCACGAACGACTGGCGCGAGCCGGAATCGTGAAAACAAGGCCAGCATCACTGTCCTGCATAGCATTTTTCCTCTCGCCATCGCAACCAGCCTGAACTATACCGCTTGCCGACCGCGATCCGGTGGGGGTGAAGCTGTGGCTGACCGCATGTTGCAGTTCGTTCGCCTTCCGCAAGAAACCCCGCAGAAGCGCGCCGCGCCGGAGCGCCGCGAGGATTTCGGCGAGATTTACCGCCGCTTCGACCCGGCCGCCGCCAGCGCCCAGGCCAGCCGGTGCAGCCAGTGCGGCATCCCGTTCTGCTCCATCCACTGCCCGCTCTCCAACAACATCCCGGACTGGCTGAAGCTGACCGCCGAGGGGCGGCTGCAGGAGGCCTACGAGGTCAGCTCCGCCACCAACAACTTCCCGGAGATCTGCGGCCGCATCTGCCCGCAGGACCGCCTGTGCGAGGGCAACTGCGTCATCGAGAAGGGCTTCGAGAGCGTCACCATCGGCGCCGTCGAGCGCCACGTCACCGACACCGCCTTCGCCGAAGGCTGGGTCAAGCCGCTGCGCCCCCGCCAGGAACGGCCGCAATCCGTCGGCATCGTCGGCGCCGGCCCCGGCGGGCTGGCTGCCGCCGAGATGCTGCGCGCCAAGGGATACCAGGTGCACGTGTACGACCGGCACGACCGGGTCGGCGGCCTGATGATCTACGGCATCCCCGGCTTCAAGCTGGAGAAGGAGATCGTGCTGCGCCGCTGGCGGCTGCTGGAGGAGGGCGGCATCCAGTTCCACCTCGGCCAGGCGATCGGCGAGAACCTGGAATGGGCCGACCTGCGCGCCCGCCACGACAGCTTGCTGATCGCCACCGGCGTGTACAAGGCGCGCGACATCGGCGGCCCCGGCGCAGGCCTGGACGGCATCGTGCCCGCGCTCGACTTCCTGACCACCTCCAACCGCCAGGGCCTCGGCGACAGCGTGCCCGCCTTCGACAGCGGCGCGCTGAACGCCGACGGCAAGCACGTCGTGGTCATCGGCGGCGGCGACACCGCGATGGACTGCGTGCGCACCGCCGTGCGGCAGGGCGCCGCCTCGGTGAAGTGCCTCTACCGGCGCGACCAGGCCAACATGCCCGGCTCCATGCGCGAGGTGAGGAACGCCCAGGAGGAAGGCGTCGAGTTCGCCTGGCTGTCCGCCCCCGAGGCCTTCCTGGGCGACGGCCGCGTGACCGGCGTGCGGGTGCAGCGGATGCGCCTCGGCATGCCGGACCCCTCAGGCCGCCGCTCCGTGGAGCCGTCGGGCGAGCGGTTCACCGTCGAGGCGGACCTGGTCATCAAGGCGCTCGGCTTCGACCCGGAGCCGCTGCCCAAGCTGTGGGGCGTCGAAGGCCTGGAGGTCAGCCGCTGGGGCACCCTGGCCGTGGACCACCGCACCCAGATGACCACGCTGCCCGGCGTGTTCGGCGCCGGCGACATCGTGCGCGGGGCGAGCCTGGTGGTGTGGGCGATCAAGGACGGCCGCGACGCCGCCGCGCGGATGCACGAGCACATGCAGCGCAACGCGATGGCGCTCGCCGCCGAATAATACGTCTTCTC
>CAXTTH010000415.1:0-2198 GCA_964247035.1 uncultured Acetobacteraceae bacterium | reverse complement strand
TTGCGATGACGTTCCTCATGATGTGCTCCTGTGATTGCGGGCGCAGACTAGCTCGCGGGAATAAATTACTGCAAGACAATAACAGTAAAAATTTCGTTCATGGTTTGGTCGCATACCATGCTAACCTGCCCTTGGTCGCCGGTTGCCCCTGCACTGTCACCGGGGGCCGACGGCCGATCCAGCCCCACCGCCCATCAACGAGGTCTCTTCATGGTGGACTACTCCCACTACGCGCCGTTCACGCCGAGCCACCGCCCCGCCGCGGAGGGCACGAACCTCGGCCCGGTCGATCCCGCAACGTCCATCCACGTCAGCATCTACCTGAAGCCGCTTGCCGAGGAGGCTCCTGCCAGCCGCGAGGACATGATGCAGTCCCGCGCCAAGAGCTATGCCCAAGCCATCCAGCTCGTCACCGAGTTCGCCGCCCATGCCGGGCTCACGGTCGAGAGCGTGGAGCCGGCGCGCCGGCTGGTCCGCGTGTCCGGCACGGCGGCCCAGGCCGAGGCAGCCTTCCGCACCACCCTGTCCCGCACCCAGCACGGCAACCGTGAGTTCCGCTCCCGCCAGGGCGTCCTGCACCTGCCGCAGGCGCTGCACGGCGTGGTGGAGGCCGTGCTCGGGCTGGACACCCGCTCCCAGGCGCAGACCCGGCACATCGTGGCCCATCGCCGCCGGGCGAAGGGGGCCGCGTTCCGGCCGAACATGGTGGGAGAGCTGTACGACTTCCCCACCGGCGTCACCGGTGCGGGCCAGTGCATCGGCCTGATCGAGCTGGGCGGCGGCTTCGTGCCGAGCGACACCGCCACCGCGTTCGCCGCCATGGGCCTCGCGCCACCCAAGGTCATCGCCGTGTCGGTGGATGGCGGCCAGAACGCGCCCACCCCGGACGACGGCGCCGATGGCGAAGTGGCGCTGGACATCCAGGTCGCGGGCGGCGTGGCGCCCGGGGCGGCGATCGCGGTGTATTTCGCGCCGAACACGGACGCCGGGTTCGCCGACGCGATCAGCCAGGCGGTGAACGACACGGCCAACAAGCCGAGCGTGCTGTCCATCTCCTGGGGCAGCGCGGAGCCGACCTGGACCGCGCAGGGCGTGGCAGCGATGAGCAGCGCGTTGCAGGACGCGGCCACGCTCGGCGTGTCGGTGTTCGTGGCCTCGGGCGACAACCTCGCCACCGACGGGGTGGCGGACGGCAAGGTGCACGTCGATTTCCCGGCCGCCAGCCCGTACGCGATCGGCTGCGGCGGCACGCAGCTCAACGCCGCGGGCGGCACGGTGAGCAGCGAGGTGGTGTGGAACGACGGCAGCTCCGGCACCGGCGGCGGCGTCAGCACGCTGTTCCCCGCCCCGGCGTTCCAGGCTGGCGTGAAGCTGCCGCTCAACGTCAGCACCCACAAGGCGGGACGCGGCGTGCCGGACGTGGCGGGCAACGCGGCACCCGGCACCGGCTACGACATCGTGGTCAACGGCCAGACGGAAGTGGTGGGCGGCACCAGCGCCGTGGCGCCGCTGTGGGCGGGGCTGACCGCGCTGGTCAACCAGAAGGCCGCCCAAGCAGGCGGCAAGCCGGTCGGCTTCTTCCTGCCGACGCTCTACCAGGCGAGCGGCGCGGTGCGGGAGATCACCAGCGGCACCAACAAGCCGACCGGCAGCAAGCTCGGCTACGCCGCCGGGCCGGGCTGGAACGCCTGCACCGGCCTCGGCGTGCCGAACGGCGCGGCCTTGCTGGCGGCGTTGACGGGGACGGCTGCGAGTTAGCTGGACCAAGCGCCCCGCCTATGTTTTGAAGGCGCGGTCCCATGCGCCCGGCCATTCTCCTCCTCGTCCTGCTCGGGATGGCCGGGTGCAAGCCTGCCGCCAAGACCGCGACCGCCCCGCCGCCAGCGGAGGTGACGGTCGTGGCGGCGGCGGCGCGCGACGTGAGCCTGGCCTACGCCTATGGCGGCCGGGTAACGGCGTTCCGCCAGGTGGAGGTGCGGGCGCGGGTCGGCGGCATCCTGGAGCGGCGCAACTACGTCGAGGGCGCGCGGGTGCGGGCCGGCGAGGTGCTGTTCCAGATCGACCGCGCGCCGTACGAGGCGGCGGTGGCGCGCGCCGCCGCCCAGGTGCAGCAGCAGGTGGCGCAACGCGACAAGGCGGAGCGCGACGTGAAGCGGGCCGATGCGCTGGTCTCCAGCCAGGCCGGCACGGTGCAGGCG
>CAXTTH010000414.1:0-2201 GCA_964247035.1 uncultured Acetobacteraceae bacterium | reverse complement strand
TCGTCACCGACGAGATCGGCCTGGTGGGCGAGCAGGACCTGCTGGGCGAGCGCATCAGCCGCCCGCCGCGCCGCCGCAAGCGGGCCGACCAGTTCATCGCCGAGGCCACCGAGATCGCCGAGGGCGACCTGGTGGTGCATGGCGACCACGGCATCGGCCGCTACGACGGGCTGGTGACGTTGCAGATCGGCTTCGCCTCGCACGACTGCCTGCGGCTGCTGTACGACGGCGGCGACAAGCTGTTCGTGCCCGTGGAGAACATCGAGGTGCTGAGCCGCTTCGGCGCGGAAGGCGGGGCGGCGCTCGACAAGCTGGGCGGCGCGTCCTGGCAGAACCGCAAGGCGCGCATGAAGCAGCGCATCCGCGACATGGCGGGCGAGCTGATCCGCACCGCCGCGCTGCGCCGGGTGCGGGACGCTGCCAGCCTCACGCCGCAGGAAGGCGCGTGGGACGAGTTCTGCGCCCGCTTCCCGTTCGCCGAGACCGAGGACCAGGCCCGCGCCATCGCCGACGTGCTGGAGGACTTGGCCGCCGGCCGGCCGATGGACCGGCTGATCTGCGGCGACGTGGGCTTCGGCAAGACCGAGGTGGCCCTGCGCGCCGCGTTCGTTGCCGCCATGAGCGGGGCGCAGGTGGCCGTCGTGGTGCCCACCACGCTGCTCGCGCGGCAGCACTTCCGCACCTTCACCCGGCGCTTCGAGGGGCTGCCGGTGAAGGTGGGGCAGCTCAGCCGCATGGTGACGGCCAAGGACATGGCGGAGACCAAGCGCGGCCTGGCGGATGGCAGCGTCGGCATCGTCGTCGGCACCCACGCGCTGCTGGCCAAGGGCATCGAGTTCGCCGATCTCGGGCTGCTGGTGGTAGACGAGGAGCAGCATTTCGGCGTCTCCCACAAAGAGAAGCTGAAGGCGCTGAAGGCTGACGTGCACGTGCTGACGCTGTCCGCCACCCCCATCCCGCGCACGCTGCAGCTGGCGCTGACCGGGGTGCGGGAGATGAGCCTGATCGCCACCCCCCCGGTGGACCGGCTGGCGGTGCGGACCTTCATCATGCCGTTCGACGGCGTGGTGGCGCGCGAGGCGATCCAGCGCGAGCGGTTCCGCGGCGGGCAGATCTTCTGCGTGGTGCCGCGGCTGGAGGACATGGACCGCATGGCGACCCGGCTGCGCGAGATCGTGCCGGAAGCGCGCATCACCCAGGCGCACGGCCGGCTGGCGCCCACGGAGCTCGAACGGGTGATGACCGAGTTCGGCGACGGCAAGTACGACATCCTGCTGTCCACCAACATCGTGGAATCCGGGCTGGACATGCCGGCGGTGAACACGCTGATCATCTACCGCGCCGACATGTTCGGGCTGGGCCAGTTGTACCAGTTGCGCGGCCGGGTCGGGCGCGGCAAGCAGCGCGGCTACGCCTACCTCACCTGGCCGCAGCAGCAGCGCCTGTCGGCGGCGGCGGAGAAGCGGCTGGCGGTGATGCAGACGCTGGACCAGCTGGGCGCCGGGTTCACCCTGGCCTCGCACGACCTGGACATCCGCGGCGCCGGCAACCTGCTGGGGGACGAGCAGAGCGGCCACATCCGCGAGGTCGGCATCGAGCTGTACCAGCAGATGCTGGAGGATGCGGTGAACGAGCAGCGCGCCGAGCGCGGCCGCCACAAGGCCGAGGACCGGGACTGGACGCCCAACATCTCGCTCGGCCTGCCGGTGCTGATCCCGGACACCTACGTGCGGGACCTGCCGGTGCGGCTGGGGCTGTACCGCCGCATCGGCAACCTGGCCTCGGACGGCGAGAGCGAGGCGATGGCGGCCGAGCTGGTGGACCGCTTCGGCGCGCTGCCGGAGGAGGTGGACAACCTGCTGCAGGTGGTGGCGCTCAAGCGCGGCTGCCGCGAGGCGGGGGTGGAGAAGATCGACGCGGGCCCGAAGGGCATGGTGCTGCAGTTCCGCGGCAACGCCTTCGGCAATCCCGGCGGCCTGGTCGGTTGGCTCGGCACCCAGAAGGGGGCGGTCCGCCTGCGCCCGGACCACAAGCTGGCCATCGCGCGGGAGATGGCGGTGAGCGAGCGGATCAGGACGGCGCGGGACGTGCTGCGCAGCTTGCACCGCATCGCCGCCCAGGCCCAGGCAGCATGATGTCCGGCGTGACGCCCGGCGCGCTGCTGGCCTGGGCCACCGCCGTGCTGAGCGGCGGCGCGGCGC
>CAXTTH010000413.1:0-2202 GCA_964247035.1 uncultured Acetobacteraceae bacterium | reverse complement strand
TGCCGGCGGAAGACTACCTGGAAGCGGTCGAGCAGCGCCGCGCCGTGGGGGCGGAGATGGCTCTGGCCACGGCGCCTTACGATGCCGTGGTAATGCCCACCGTGCCCACCGCGCCGCCGCCCATGGCGTCGCTGGAGGCGGACGACGCCGCATACAACGCCGCCAATGCCTTGATGCTGCGCAATACCGGCCTGGCCAACTTCCTCGACCGGTGCGCGATCAGCCTGCCCTGCCACCGCCCCGGCGACCCGCCCGCCGGGCTGATGCTGATGGGCGCGTCGGCGGGCGATGCGGCGCTGTTCCAACTGGCGGCGGCGGCGGAAGCGGCGCTCACGAAGGCCGCTTAATCCGGCAGCAACCAAGAGAGGCCAGATTGCTGCCATGCAGCGATGGCTTCCAGCGGTTGGAATACGTGGAATCATGGCGCTTGCCATGCTGGTGGTCATCGCATGCACTGCCGGCCTGGGCGCGCTGGCGTTCAAGCAGTTGCGTAGGCTGGATGACGCCAGCCTCGGGTTGAGGCGGGACTCGCTGCCCGGCATCGCGGCCGCCGAACATCTTGCGGGCATGTTCGAACGGTTGCGGAGTGACCAGGCCATGATGCCGGACTTGGATCAGAATGCTCAGGCAAGCCTGGAAGCGACGAACCGGAGCCTGATGCGGGACATGGCCGCCGAGCTGGCGGTGCTGCCGCCGCTGATGACCTCACCCTACGGCCACCAATTACTGACCAGGATCAATGCCGCCTGGGCGCTGTATGTCGGCCTTAGCAGAGACTATGGCCAGCTTTCGGACGGCGTGGCGGCCAGGGCACTCCTGCGCGGCGCCATGGAACAGCCGGCGCTGGACTTGCGGAGCGACTGTGCGGAGATGATTACCTCTCTCATCAGTGCATCCCACCGACAAGCTGAGGCGAGCGCGCTGGCGGGAGAGCAGACGGGCCGTCTCATCCTGGCCGGCTCGTTCCTGGCGCTTCTGGCAACGGCCGGCAGTTTCGTCCTGCTTCACCTCCGGCTAGTGCGGCCGCTCCTGCTCGTGACGGCGGCCGTGCGGCATATGTCCCTAGGAAACCTTGCAGTCCCTCTGCCGGGTGCCGGGCAGAGGAATGAGATCGGGGACATGGCGGCTGCGCTGGTCATTTTCCGTCACGCCATGGTGGAGGAGCAGCGCCTGACGCGCGAGCAGGCCAGGACAGCATTGCTCGATAAGGAGCGGGGGGAGCGCATGGCCGGGCTCGCCCAGTCGGTCGAGAGATGGGTTGCCGGCTTCTCAGCGACGATCGACGGCGCAACCGACCAGTTGCAGCAGACCGCCGCCAGCTTGAGCGGCGGCGTAGTGGCTTTCGTTGGCCACACGGAGATCGCCCGGGAAATCGCAAGGGAGAGCGGCGGCGCTACCAGCATGGTCATTCAGTTTATCCATCAGCTTTCGGACTCCATCGGCACCATCCGGCGCCAGGCGGCGGAAGCGGCGGAGATCGCCGGCGCTGCCAGCAGGGAAGCCAAGCGCATGACGGGTATCGTCGGCGCGCTGGCCGCCAGCGCCCAGGCCGTAGGAGGCATCGTGTCGTTGATCGACGCAGTCGCGGCCAAGACCAAGCTGCTGGCGCTGAACGCGACCATCGAGGCGGCACGAGCTGGACCGGCCGGCCGCGGCTTCGCCGTCGTCGCCGGCGAGGTGAAAGGCCTGGCGTTGCAAACCAAGCTGGCCACGGAGGAGATCGCCGGCCATATGTGCCGAATGCAGTCCGCGTCCGACGAGGCGGTGCGGGCCATCGCCAGCGTGGTGCAGGTGATCGGCCGGACCAGCGACATATCGAGCCTGACCGCCAGCGAGGTGGAGCAGCAGAGCATCCTCGTGAGCAAACTCATTGTTGGCGTCAGCGGCAATCCAGAGACAAATCGCAAGGTGGCCGCTTTCATTGACGCCCTCAGCGCCCAGTCAAACGAGGCAAGCATCGCAGCTGCTCAGGTGCTCAGCGCAGCCGATGAACTGGGCCAGCACATCGAGACGCTGAAAGGCCAAGTGGGCAGCTTCATGGTGAATGTCCGCGCGGCATAATGGGCCGTTGACACGGCAAGATTAAATGGGGCGGGTCACCTGCCCTGAACCCCCAATGGAAGGCAGTTGCCCTCACAAATTGGCTGATACGATTGGCTGTGTCGGCTGGCTCTTGACGGATTTCCTGACTGGCGCTGACGT
>CAXTTH010000412.1:0-2203 GCA_964247035.1 uncultured Acetobacteraceae bacterium | reverse complement strand
GTTCATCACCCTGCACCTCGCCGACGGACGCGACCGTTTCCTCGACTTCCGGGAAACCGCGCCCGCGGCGGCGACCCCGGCGATGTTCCTGGACGCGGCCGGCGCCGTGGTCCACGGCGAGAGCCTGTTCGGCTACAAAGCGGCCGGCGTGCCGGGAACCGTGCTGGGCCTGGACACCGCGCTGCGCCGCTATGGCACGTTGCCGCGGGCGCAGGTCATGGCGCCGGCCATCCGGTTCGCGCGCGACGGCTTCGTGCTGGACCGCGGCGACACCGCCATCCTCGACGCCGGCGCCAGCCGCTTCGCCCGTGACCCCGCACTCGCCCGCACCTTCCTCCGGCCGGATGGCAGCCCCCTGCAACCCGGCGACACGCTGGCGCAACCCGACCTGGCGCGCACGTTGCAGCGCATCGCCGACGAAGGCGCCGATGCGTTCTACCATGGCGACATTCCGGCCCGGGTCGAGGCGGCGTCCAGCGCCGGCGGCGGCCTGCTGACCGCGGCCGACTTCGCCGCCTACGCCGTCACGGACACCGAGCCGTTGCGGTGCAGCTACCGCGGCTACGCGATCCTGTCCGCGCCACCGCCCTCCTCCGGCGGCGCCACGCTGTGCGAGACCCTGCAAATCCTCGCGGGCTACGACATGGCAGCACTCGGATTCCACTCAGCGGCGGCCGTCCACGCCATCGTCGAAGCCTTGCGACAGGCCTACCTGGACCGCAACACCTACCTCGGCGACCCGGCGTTCGTGGCGAACCCGCTCGACCGCCTGCTGAGCGCCGACTATGCCGCCGCCATCCGCGCCAACATCCCGGCCAGCCACGCCGGGTCCTCCAAGGAGGCGCGGCCAGGCCTGCCGCCCGGCGAGAAGGCGGAGACGACGCACTACTCGGTGATGGACGGGGCGGGAAACGCCGCGAGCGTCACCTACACCATCAACGGCTTGTTCGGCGCCTACGTGGCAGCGCCGGGGACCGGGTTCCTGCTCAACGACGAGATGGACGACTTCACCATCAAGCCTGGCGTGCCCAACATGTTCGGCCTGGTGCAGGGCGCGGCCAACGCCATCGCGCCGGGCAAGCGCCCGCTCTCCTCCATGGCGCCGACGATCGTGATGCATGACGGCCAGCCGCTGCTGGTGCTGGGATCGCCCGGCGGCTCGCGGATCATCACCACGGCGCTGCAAACCATCCTCAACGTGATCGACTATGGCATGCAGCCGCAAGCGGCGGTGGACGCGCCGCGCATCCACCACCAGTGGCTGCCGGACGAGATCGCGGCCGAGCCGCTGGCCCTGTCCCCCGACACGCGGGCGCTGCTGGAGGCGATGGGCTACAAGATCGTCGTGCAGCGGCCCTGGGGGGCGGCCGAGATCATAGAGCGGGGTGCTCCGGCCACCGGCGAAGCTGCCCAGCCGGACGCGCTACGGCCCGGCCTGCTCTATGGCGCCAACGACGCGAGGCGTCCGGCCGGAGCCGCGGTCGGCTACTAGGTTCTACGTCCCTGGCAGGCACCCGGCGAAATCCCGGTCCGTGACCGCTGCCGCCGGCATCGCCACCCCCGCCGTCGGGTCCACGAAGCGGCGCGAGGCCGGGCTCACGTTCACCGCGCCGGCGAACCACAGGCCGCAATGCGACCGCACGGGCCCGCCCGACTCCGTCACCCTGTTGTCCCGCATCGCCACCGGCCCGGTCGCGTCACCGACGTTGATGCCGACCTGCGCCCGCGCCACGCTGTTGCCCGCGATCAGCCCGCCGGACATGGCCGACGCGTACCAGGCGCGCCCGCCCACCCCGATGCCGAAGCCGCAGCGCCGGCCGGGGCCGCAATCCACCGTGTTGCCAGTGATGGCCGTGCCGGCGTAGTCGCCGCTGCTGCTCGGCCAGCCATGCGCCAGCAGCCCGGCGAACGAGGCGGCGGCCGGCGCGTCCGACGCCTCGATCCGGTTGCCCGACACCGTGCAGCGCGCGCAGCCCCCCAGCACGAGCTGCACGTCCGTGTTGTCGCGGAACACGTTGCCGCGGATCACGTCGTCCACCCCGTCGATCACCGTCAGCCCGTCGGCCCACATGGCGGGGCGGTCATGCGTGCCGTTGGACAGCACCGCGTTGCCCACGAAGCGCAGCCCGGCCGCGCCCGGATCGGCCACCACGGCGCTGTAGCAGGCGGCGTCCCGCACCACGCTGTTGGAAATGGTCACGTT
>CAXTTH010000411.1:0-2207 GCA_964247035.1 uncultured Acetobacteraceae bacterium | reverse complement strand
CCCTCTGGCAGCGCCGCGGCCGGCGGGGGCTGGGCCGCCAGGCCGAAGGTCGGGTCCGCCAGGGCGCGCAACGCGTCCAGGCTTAGCCCATCCGCCTCGAACGGCATGATGCCGGCAGGCGCCGGGCCAATCAGCAAGGCGGCAGCCCGGGATGGGGAGAGCAGCAGCGTGGCCGGGCCGGAAGCCATGCGGGACAAGGCTGCATGGCCAGCCTCATCCAGGGTTTCGACGGCCACCATGGCAAGCGGGGCCACGGCGCCGAGCACGGCGGGCATGCCCCGCCGCAAGGCGGCCATTGCGGTTTCGATGGCATGCAGCCGTTGCGTGGAGGTCAGGATGGAGGCGGGATGATCGGGCATGCTCAACCAGGTATGGCTTTGAGATCGGTTGCCCGATGGCGGGCGTCGTGCTGTGACATGGGCAATGGGACCCTGGTGCGGCTCTCGTTATCACGGAAATGTGTGGTGCCGGCGGTAGTCCTGCACCGCCTGCCGAACGGGTAATCGCGTTGTGATGTCGAACCGAACGGCATCACGAGATGTTGGTTGAGCGGTGGGGCTCCGCGCCGAACAGGGCTTTGCTCGCTGCCCGCGGCGTTGCCCAAGGGATTGACAGTCATGCATGAAGGATTTCGCTGATGGCGGGCGAGCGCCCTATCCTGATCGTGGACGACGACCTGTCGCTTCGCGAGACCTTGGTGGAGCAACTGCAGTTCGAGGGGGAGTTCACAGCCGAAGAAGCTGGCACCATCGGGGAGGCGGAAGGCAAGGTGACGGCCAAGGACTCCCGTTTCGACGCGGTGATCCTGGATGTAGGCCTGCCGGACGGAGACGGGCGGGACCTGTGCGCCAGCCTGCGCCGCCAGGGCATGCGGATGCCCATCATCATGCTGACCGGTTCGGACGACGAGGCCGACGTGGTGCGCGGCCTCGACTCCGGCGCCAACGACTACATTGCCAAGCCGTTCCGGTTGGCGGAGCTGCTGGCCCGGCTGCGTGCCCAACTGCGCATCTTTGAGAACAGTGAAGATGCCGTCTTCACCATCGGGCCATACACCTTCCGCCCCTCCGCCAAGCTGTTGCAGGAGCCGGTGAAGAACCGACGCATCAGGCTGACGGAAAAGGAAGCGGCGATCCTGAAGTTCCTGTATCGCGCCGGCACCAAGCCGGTGGCGCGCCAGGTGCTGCTGAACGAGGTGTGGGGCTACAACGCGGCTGTCACCACCCACACGCTGGAGACGCACATCTACCGGTTGCGGCAGAAGATCGAGCCGGACCCGGGCAACGCGCGGCTGCTGGTGACGGAAGGCGGCGGCTACCGTTTGGACCCGCAAGGCGTGCCGCCGGTGTCCTGACTGAGCGTGCCGTGCGGCCGTCTTCTCCCCCGCGCAGGAGAAGGTGCAGGAAGGCGGGTCAGCCACTGGCGACGAACCGTTCCAGCCAATGGATGTCATATTCCCCCGCGTTGAACGCCGGGTCGGCGGCGATGCGCTGATGCAGCGGGAGGGTGGTCTTGATGCCCACCACCGCAAACTCCTCCAGCGCGCGACGCAGCCGGGCCAAGGCGGCCGGGCGATCGGGCGCGTGGACGATCAGCTTGGCCACCATGCTGTCGTAATGCGGCGGCACCACGCACCCGGCATATAGCGCCGAGTCCACCCGCACCCCCAGGCCGCCCGGCGCGTGGAACACATCCACCCGGCCCGGCGACGGCGCGAACGTCTCCGGGTCCTCCGCCGTCACCCTCACCTCGATGGCGTGGCCGCTGAACCGGATGTCCGCCTGGCCGTAGCCGAGCGGCTCGCCTGAGGCCACGCGCAGCTGCTCGCGCACCAAGTCGATGCCGGTGACCATCTCCGTCACCGGATGCTCCACCTGGAGGCGGGTGTTCATCTCGATGAAGGCGAACTGGCCGTCCTGGTAGAGGAACTCCAGCGTGCCGGCGTTGCGGTAGCCTAACTTGGCCAACCCGGCGGTGACGGTGGCGCCCAGTGCGTCCCGCGCCGCGGCGGTCAGCGCGGGGGAGCCAGCCTCCTCCAGCAGCTTCTGATGGCGGCGTTGCAGCGAGCAGTCGCGCTCACCCAGGTGCACCACGGCGCCGTGCGAGTCCGCCAGGACCTGCAGTTCGATGTGGCGGGGGCGGTCCAGGTACTTCTCCATGTATACGGCGTCGTTGCCGAACGCCGCCCGCGCCTCCGCCCGCGCCAC
>CAXTTH010000410.1:0-2208 GCA_964247035.1 uncultured Acetobacteraceae bacterium | reverse complement strand
CTTCCAGGCCGAGGTGCGGGCTGGCGCCGGGGGGCGGCGGATACAGTCCCTTGCGCTGCATCACGTCCGGGCGGTTCACCCCGGCGGCGGCCACGCGCACCAGCACCTCCCCGTCGCCCCGCCGCGGCCCCGGGCCGCGCGCCAGCTGCAATGCCTCCGGCCCCCCCGGTGTGGCCACCTCGATGAAAGCCATGGTGTCGGGGATGCTCATGCGCGTTCTCCAAGCAGGCTGCGTCAGCCGATCAGCCGTTCCGACTCGCGCCAGAGCTGGCGCACCAGCACCGGGTCGAGCGCCTGGCGGTTCGGCTTGGCCTGGCGGTTGCTCTTCCAGTAAGCGCCCGTGACGCCCTCCGCCAGCGGGGACAGCGCCACGTGCAGCGGCGTGTCCGCGCCGCGCTCCGGGGTGATCATGAACGGCTTCATCAGCGCCCAACCCCAGCCGATCGGCCCCGGCTTGTCGCCGAGGCCGGTCGCCACCACGCCGGGGTGCACCACGTTGACGGTGACGCCTGCGCCCTCCAGCCGGCGCGCCCGCTCGAACGTGGCCATCATCAGGGCGAGCTTGGAGCGGCCGTAGGCCCGCAGCGCGTACCAGGAGCGCTCGCCCTCCAGGTCGGTGACGTCCAGGCGGGCGCGGTCCGAGGCGGCGGAGCCGACGTTGACCACCCGGGCCGGCGCGCCCGCCTTCAGCGCCGGCTCCAGCGCGGTGGTGAGCGCGAAGGGCGCGAGGTGGTTCACCGCCAGGATCATCTCGCGCCCCTCCGCCGTCACCTGCCGCTTGGGAGTGATCAGCCCGGCGTTGTTCACCAGCACGTCGATGCGCGGGTGGGCCGCGGCGATCGCCTCGCCGGCTTGCCGCGTGGCTTGCAGGGAGGACATGTCCGCCAGCACCAGCTCGGTGGCAGCGCCGCGGGCCTGCTTGGCGATGAAGGCCTGGGTCGCCTCGCCCCGCGCCTGGTTCCGCGCGATGACGACGGTGTGCAGGCCTGCCCGTGCCAGGCCGAGAGCCACCCACTGCCCCAGGCCGGAGGTGGCCCCGGTGACGACGGCGATCTTCTGGTCGGCCATGGCAGCGCTCCGTGCAGTCGCGCCTGTTAACGCTTTGCCGGGCGAACAGATGACATGGCGTGAAATTAAGTCAGTATTGACGGCTCTGCGATTGAATGAGCCGCAGCTTGGTTCCATGAAGGCCCGGATCGCCCGGAGCGCTGACCGGGCCGCAGTCATTTCATGAGGAGCTGGCGGCCCCATGTCCTCGCGCGCCGTCTTTGCCGGGCCTGGCGCGATCCGCCTGACACGGTTGCTGGACACGCAGGCTGAGCGCTTCCGGCGCGGCCTGAACGCGGTGGTGCACGCGCCGCAGACGCTGCGCGCCCTGGTCCGCACGGACGAGATCTGGCTCGTGGTGCTGGCGGCTGGGGTGGGCGTCGCCTCCGGCCTGTGCGTCCACGTCATGGCGACCGCCACGCAGTACGCGCACGAGGCCCTGTTCAACCTCCAAGCGGGGGAGCGGGTGTCCGGCACAGTGTCGCTCGACCCGTGGCGCGCGCTCGGCGTGCCGACGGCCGGCGGGCTGCTGGTGGGCCTGGTGGGCTGGGCCGTGGCGCGCTGGTGGAACCGCCGCACGGTGGACCCGATCGAGGCCAACGCCATCCAGGGCGGCCGCATGTCGCTCAGCGACAGCCTGATCGTGACGATGCAGACCGTGCTGTCCAACGGCGTCGGTGCGTCCGTGGGGCTGGAGGCGGGCTACACCCAGATCAGCTCCGCCATCGCCTCCCGCCTCGGCCGCTCGTTCCGGCTGCGGCGCAACGACCTGCGGCTGCTGGTGGGGTGCGGCGCGGCCGGCGCCATCGCGGCGGCGTTCCAGGCGCCGCTCCCCGGGTCGTTCTACGCGTTCGAGCTGGTGATCGGCGCCTACTCGCTGGCGACGCTGGCGCCCGTGGTGGTGTCCGCCATCTGCGCCGTGCTGGTGACGCGCGTGCTCAACACGCAGGGCGCCGGGTTCGACATCCGGGTGCCGACGGTGCTGGAGCCGGTGGACTACTTGCCGCTGCTGGCGCTGGGGATGATCTGTGCGCTGGGCGGCATCGCGCTCATGCGCGGGGTGACGCTGGTGGAGGCGTGGTTCCGCCGCAGCGGCGTGCCGGTGTGGCTGCGGCCGGTGCTGGGCGGGGCGGTGGTGGGCGGGTTCGCGCTGTGGTCGCC
>CAXTTH010000409.1:0-2209 GCA_964247035.1 uncultured Acetobacteraceae bacterium | reverse complement strand
CGGGACCTGACCAGCTTCGTCAACCGCGGCCAGCCCGTGGTGCCGGCGGTGATGGCGGCGGCCCCCGTCACCTTGCTGCTGTCCGTGGGCGCTGCGGTGCTGTGGCTGGCCGGCGGCCTGGGCATCGCGCTGTTCGCCAGCGCAGCCCGGTGGGGCGGCCGCCTGGCCATTGGCGCCGGCCTGGTGGGCGTGTCCATCCCGGCGTTCTGGCTCGGCGAGGTGGTGAACCTGCTCACCCAGCGCACCTTCCACGGCTCCTGGCTGTTCCGTTGGGTGCCGCCGCTGGGCGCCGAGCTGTCTTTCGCCGGCATGGTGCTGCCCTGCGCCACCCTGGCGCTGCTGTATGCCGGCGTGTACGGCCGGGTGCTGCATGCGGGCTTGCAGGAGGCGCTGCGGTCCGAGCCCATCCGCACCGCCCGGGCGAAGGGCCTGGGCGAGGGGGCGGTGCTGCTGCGCCACGCGCTGCGGTTGTCGCTCACCCCGGCGGTGGCGTTGTTCGGGCTGGATTTCGGGGCGCTGCTGGGCGGCGGCACGGTGCTGATAGAGGTCGTATTCGGCCTGCACGGCGTCGGCAAGCTCACGTATGACGCGCTGCAGACGCTGGACCTGCCGATGCTGATGGCGACGGTGATGTATGCGGCGGTGCTGGTGGTGGCAGTGAACGCGGCGGCAGACACAGCAGTGTGGGCGCTGGACCCGCGGCGGCGGGGCTAAGCCGCCGAGCGCAACTGCCCCGGCTCCGCCGCCTTCTGCGCCACCTCGGCGCAGGTGGTGACGGTCTGCTCCAGCGAGGTCACGAAGTAGTCTGCCCCGATGCGCGCCTGCACCGCCTTGTCGCTCACCGCCGCGTCGTTGACCGGCCACAGCCCGACCAGCACCGGGGTGCCCGGCGGCAGCCGCTGGTGCAGCCGCTGGATCAGGTAGCGCAGGTGCGCCGGGCTGCCGACAATGTCCAGGTAGGAGATGCACGCCATCGCCACGCCCTCCACCGCCAGGCCCTCGATGCCGTCGCGCGACACCTCGGCGTGGCCCACCAGCCGCGCACCCAGCCCGTGCTTGCCGAGCAACTGCGCCAGCATGGCGGCGGCGGCCTCGTCCAGCGGGCCGCGCCCGGCGATGCAGAGCACGGCGCCGGGTCCGCGCCAGGCTGCCGGCAGCTTCTCGGCGGGCATCGGGGCGCTTTTGGGGTCGGGGTTGTGCGGCAGCTCCTTCTCGTCGTCCGGCGAGTCCACCGCGCCGTCATCCTTCTTGGCCGCGGGCGGCTGCTTGTCGTCGTGGCGGCCCAGCCCGTGCACCACCTGCTTGATCGTCGTCTTGATGTCGTCCAACTGCTCGTGGTCCAGCGCGCCGCGCTTGGCGTCGTTGGCGGCGAGCTGCAGGCCCTTCAGCGCCACCTCGTCGTAATAGGTAGAAAGCGAGCGCCCCTTCAGCAGCTGCTCCGCCTGCTCCTGCGTCTCGTCGGCGTCGCCGGCCAGGATGCGCTGGTAGAAGCTCTCCACGGGCGTCAGCGCCGGGCGGTCGCCGAGCAGCACGTCCAGGAACTCCAGCCGCTTCACGTGCCGCCCCATCACCACCAGGCAGAGGGTAAGCGGGGTGGACAGGATCAGGCCGATCGGACCCCATAGCCAGGACCAGAAGATGGCCGCCACCACCACGGAGAACGGCGACAGCCCCGTGCTGTGCCCGTACACCATCGGCTCGATGACCTGGCCGGTCAGGCTCTCGACCAGCGCGTAGAGCGCCGCCGTCCACAGCACCATGGACCAGCCGGGCTCGACCGCGGCGGCCAGGCCCATCGGCAGCACGGCGGAGATGAAGGAGCCGACATAGGGCACGAAGCGCAGCAGCGCAGAGAGCAGGCCCCACAGCACCGGCTTGGGCACGCCGATGACCAGCAGCCCCATGCCGATGACGACGCCGAACAGCGAGTTGATGCAAAGCTGGGTCACGAAATACTTGCTGAGGCGACGGCCGCCATCGTCCATGGCCAGGGTCGTGCCATGCAGGTCGTCCGAGCCGATCAGGCGGATCAGGCGGTCCCGCAGGTCCTCGCGCTGTAGCAGCGCGAACACCGCCACCACGAAGACGATGCCGAGCGTGGCCAACGGCGAGAGGATGGGAGACAGGTAACGCTCGGCCAGCTGCAGCGGCGACGAGCCGTCCGGCTGCGACGCCGGGGCGGGGGCTGCGGGCGCGGGCTGCCCGGACG
>CAXTTH010000408.1:0-2221 GCA_964247035.1 uncultured Acetobacteraceae bacterium | reverse complement strand
GCTGCGGCCGCCGGGTCAGCGCGCCGTCCTGGGCGCCCGTGTCGAACGACGCAGCCATCGCCGGCTTGTCGCTGTCGTCGTCCTCGACTTCGTAGGACGGCTTGGCCTGCGCGTTCATGACGGCCACCGAGCCCCGATCGGACGCCAGCGCCCCGTCGTCGTTCATGGTGTGGCCGCCGAAGGGCGCGCCGAAGCCTGACGTGCTGCGGGTCATCAGGTTGGTCGGGTTGAAGTAGTCGGCCAGGCCTTGGCGTTGCTCGGAGGTGGTGGCGTTGAGCAGCCACATGAGAAGAAAGAACGCCATCATCGCCGTCACGAAGTCGGCATAGGCCACCTTCCACGCGCCGCCATGGTGGCCTCCCTCGATCACCTCTTCCCTGCGGATGATGATCGAGGGACGACCGTTCGCTTTCTTGCCTGCCACCAGCGACCCCTGCGAATGAGAGGCCATTGTGCCAAGACGTGCTTAACGCCGGGCTAAGCGCCTGCCCTTCCCCTCAGCCGGAGACGGTGCGGCTTGTTTGCCGCTGTCGTTGGCTGAGATCAGAGCTTTGCAAGCATCCCAACCATGGACGTGGCCGTTTTACCCAGGTTGCTCGACGACCTCGACGATCTGGATACTTCGATGCCGGTCAGGAAATCGGGTTGCCCCCTGTCACCCCATAAACCTCGCCGGTCACGAAGCTCGATTCCTGCGAGGCGAGCAGCACGTAGATCGGCGCCAGCTCTGCCGGCTGTGCGGGCCGCTTCATCGGCACCTCGCTGCCGAACTCCGGAATGGCCGCCTGCGGCTGCCCGCCGCTGGACTGCAACGGCGTCCAGACCGGGCCCGGCGCAACGGCGTTCACGCGTATTCCCAGGCTGACGATCTGCTTGGCGAGCGAGTGGGTGAAGGCGGTGATGGCTGCCTTGGTGGAGGCGTAATCCAGCAGCTTCGGGGAGGGGTTGTAGCTCTGGATCGACGTCGTGTTGATGATCGCAGAGCCTGGCGGCATGAACGGGATGGCAGCCTTGCAAAGCCAGAACATGGCATAGACGTTGGTGCGGAACGTCGCGTCGAACTGCTCGGTGGTTATGTCGGCGATGCTTTCCACGGCGGTTTGCTTCCCGGCGACGTTGACCAGGATGTCCAACCCGCCCAGGGCCTCACGCGATCCTTCGATCAGCCTGTTGCAGAACGCCTCGTCTGTCAGGTCCCCCGGCAGCGACACGGCCTTGCGCCCCGCCGCCTCCACGAGCGCCACGACTTCCTTTGCATCTGCCTCCTCGGAAGCAAGGTAGTTCAGCGCCACGTCGGCGCCTTCGCGGGCGAAGGCGATAGCAACCGCGCGGCCGATGCCGCTGTCGCCACCGGTGATCAGCGCGCGACGCCCGGCCAGCCGGCCGAAGCCTTTGTAGGTTTCCTCGCCGTGGTCAGGCGGGGGGACCATGTCCTTGGCAAGGCCGGGCGCGGATTGCGGCTGATCCTCGAACTTCGGCTGCGGATACTGTGTCAGTGGGTTTTGCATGTCGTACTGATTTGAGGTCATGGCCGGCTGTCCCCGTCGCGTGAGCCGGCAAAACGCCGCTTGCCGGCGCGAGTTCACGCTGATCCCTGCCTTGTCAACAGCTTGCGGACGGTGAAAGATATCCTGGGGAGAGCGTGTCCATGCTGAACGGCCAAGTGATCTGGGTTACCGGCAGCGGCAGCGGCATCGGCCGTGCGACGGCCATCGCCTTCGCCCAGGCAGGCGCCAAGGTCGCGCTGACCGGTCGCCGCCCCGATGCGCTGGCGGACCCCGCCGCCGTCCTCGGCGCAGCTGCTTTCGCCGTTCCCGCTGACCTGACCGACCCGGCGGAGGTGGCCCGCGCGCACGCCGCCGTCACAGGCGCATTAGGCCCGGTGACGATCCTGGTGAACAACGCCGGCGCGAACACCAAGCGTCGGCACATGCGTGACTTGGAGCCTGACTCCCTGGCCAGCATCGTGGGCATCAACCTGGGAGCGCCTTTCCTGTGCTCGATGGCGGTGCTGCCTGGAATGCGGGCGAAGCGGGCCGGCACGCTGATCCACATCGCCTCGGTCGCCGGCGTGAGCATGTTCCCCGCATCCGGCGCAGCCTACGGAGCGTCCAAGGCGGGCTTGCGGATGATGAGCGCCCACCTCAACGCCGAGGAAGGCCTGCACGGCATCCGCTCCATCTGCATCAACCCGGGCGAAGTTGCGACGGACATCCTGGAC
>CAXTTH010000407.1:0-2221 GCA_964247035.1 uncultured Acetobacteraceae bacterium | reverse complement strand
ACTCGGTGCGGGTGGCGGGGCTGATCGGCCAGGCGAAGGCGGGGGTGGGCTCGCTGTCCGCGGACGGGCGCACGCCGGGTCAGCAGCTGGGGGAGATCCAGGTGCGCGCCGCGGCCCTGATGGCGATGCAGCAGGCGGTGTGGCAGGAGCTGCGCGGCCAGCTCGCCGAGGCCGGCATCGTGGTGTGCGACCCGGCGGCGCTGCCGGAGGCGGACCGGGCCTGGCTGGGCGCCTGGTTCATGGACCGGGTGTTCCCCGTGCTGACGCCGCTGGCGATCGACACGGCGCACCCGTTCCCGTTCATCCCGAACATGGGCCTGGTGCTGGTGCTCAAGCTGCACCGCGACGAGGACAACACCACGATGAGCGGGCTGATCCCGCTGCCGGGCCAGGCGGAACGCTTCATCCGCCTGCCCGCGGGGGCGGCAGGCTCGCCGATCCGCTTCGTGCTGCTGGAAGATTTGGTGTCGCTCAACCTGCACGCGCTGTTCCCCGGCTTCGCCGTGGTGGGGCGCGGCATGTTCCGGCTGATCCGGGACACCGGCGTGGAGTTCGAGGAGGAGGCGGAGGACCTCGTGCGTTCCTACGAGACCGCGCTGAAGCGCCGCCGGCGAGGCGTTGCCATCCACCTGACCGTGGATTCCGGGATGCCGGACGAGCTGCGGGACCTGGTGGTGGACGAGCTGGAGGTGGACGAGGACGACATCCCCGGCGAGGAGGTGCAGGTGCAGGCCGGGCTGCTCGGCACGGTGGACCTCAAGCAGCTGATCGTGGACGACCGGCCGGATTTGCTGTTCCCGCCCTACGCGCCGCGCTTCCCCGAGCGCATCCGGGACTTCGCCGGGGACTGCTTCGCCGCGATCCGGGCGAAGGACATCATCGTGCACCACCCATTCGAGAGCTTCGACGTGGTGGTGCAGTTCCTGCGCCAGGCGGCGGCGGACCCGAGCGTGGTGGCGGTGAAGCAGACGCTGTACCGCACCAGCAAGGACAGCCCGATCGTCAAGGCGCTGATCGAGGCGGCGGAGGCGGGCAAGTCCGTCACCGCGATGATCGAGCTGCGCGCGCGCTTCGACGAGGAGGCCAACATCCGGCTGGCCCGCTCCATGGAGGCGGCGGGGGTGCAGGTGGTGTACGGCTTCGTGGAGCTGAAGACGCACGCCAAGCTGAGCCTGGTGGTGCGGCGCGAGGGCGGGGGCATGCGCTCGTACGCGCATTTCGGCACCGGCAACTACCACCCGATCACCGCGCGCATCTACACCGACCTCAGCTTCTTCACCTGC
Organism: uncultured Acetobacteraceae bacterium; assembly: GCA_964247035.1. Classification (GTDB taxonomy): domain Bacteria; phylum Pseudomonadota; class Alphaproteobacteria; order Acetobacterales; family Acetobacteraceae; genus LMUY01. The sequence goes on along the minus strand of CAXTTH010000407.1, from coordinate 938 downwards.
GACCCGGACCTGACACGGGATTCGGCGCGGCTGTTCAACTACATGACCGGCTACGCGCGGCCGGAGCGCATGGACAGCCTGGCGTTCAGCCCGCTCACCACCCGCGCGCGGCTGATGGGGCTGATGGAGGCGGAGATCGCCCATGCCCGCGCCGGGCGGCCGGCGGCGATCTGGCTCAAGATGAACTCGCTGGTCGATGCCGACCTGATCGACAAGCTGTACGACTGCTCGCGCGCCGGCGTGAAGGTGATGTGCGTCATCCGCGGCATCTGCTGCCTGCGCCCGGGCGTGCCGGGCTTGAGCGAGACCATCCGCGTCAAGTCCGTGGTGGGGCGCTTCCTGGAGCACAGCCGGGTGTTCTGCTTCGGCAACGGCCATGCGCTGCCGTCCCGCCACGCGCTGGTGTTCATCAGCAGCGCGGACTGGATGGCGCGCAACATGGAGTGGCGGGTGGAGAGCATGGTGCCGATCCACAACCCGACGGTGCACGCGCAGGTGCTGGACCAGATCATGGTGGTGAACCTGAAGGACACCCTGCAATCCTGGGAGCTGGACCGGGACGGGGCGTGGCGGCGCATCGCGCCCGGGGCCAAGCCGGTGTCGGCGCACGACTACTTCATGACCAACCCCTCGCTGTCCGGCCGCGGCTCCGCGCTGCACGGGCATGCCGCCATCGTGGGCGCCGTGCACCGCCGGCCGGACCGGGTGACGCAGGACTGATGCCGCCACGTTGTGCCCCGCCTCGCTGCGCCGTGGTGGACCTTGGCTCCAACTCGGTCCGCCTGGTGGTGTTCGAGGGGGTGGGGCGCAACCCGGCCGCGGTGTTCAACGAGCGGGCGGTGCTGCGCCTGGGCCGCGGGCTGGAAACCACCGGCCGGCTGAACGAGGTGGGCGTGGCGGCGGCGCTGAGGGTGATGCAGCGCTACGCCGCCATCGCC
>CAXTTH010000406.1:0-2227 GCA_964247035.1 uncultured Acetobacteraceae bacterium | reverse complement strand
GCTCCGGCGGGCGCGAGGGCGTCCGCTGCGCAGCACAACGCGCGCGGCCGGCGTTGGCTGCCGTACCGCAGCGACGAGGAAATCCGCAGCGGCCAGGCCGCCGGAAGAAAGCGCGTGGCCGGGCGCTGACGCAGGCGGCAGGGCCCCCAACTGCGTCAGTGACGTTTCGAGGAGCAGGCTGCCCATGCCGGACCATCACGCGCAACTGGCCGAGCTGCCCAAGGCGGGAGCGCGCGAGCACGGCTTCCTGCCGCTCGGCCAGTACGCCGCGCTGGGCGACGGGCGCAGCGTGGCGCTGGTGGGGGCGGACGGCTCGGTGGACTGGTGGTGCGTGCCGAACCTGGACAGCGACCCGCTGTTCGACCGGCTGCTGGACCCGGCCGCCGGGGGGCGCTTCTCCATCGAGCCCGCGGAGCCGTTCAGCGTCGAGCGCCGCTACCGTCCCGACAGCAACGTGCTGGAGCAGGTGTTCACCACGGCCGGCGGCAGCGCGCGCATCACCGATTCGCTGAACAGCGGCATCTCCGGCCGCCTGCCGTGGAGCGAGCTGGCGCGGCGGGTGGAGGGGCTGGAGGGCGCGGTCGAGTTCCGCATCGCCGTGCTGGTCGGCCGCCGGCTCTCGGCTGCGACGCCGTGGCGGGAGCCGAGCCCGTCCGGCGACGTGCTGCACGTGGACGGGCTGGTGATAGCGTTGCGCAGCGACGATGCCATGGTGCGCACGGCCGAGAGCGACCAGGGGGTGGAGGCGCGGCTGGTGACGCAGCCGGGCTCGCGCAGCATCTTGGCGCTGCTGGCGGGCCATGACGAGCCGCTGATCCTGCCGTCGCTGGCCAGCATCGACCGGCGGATCGACCGGTCGGACCAGTCGTGGCGGCAGTGGTGCTCGGACCTGGAGGCGCCGGAGCCGCACGGGGCGGAGGTGCGGCGCAGCGCGCTGGCGCTCAAGCTGCTGCTGTTCTCCGGCACCGGCGCTATCGCCGCAGCGGCCACCACCTCGCTGCCGGAGCGGGTCGGCGGGGGCAAGAACTACGACTACCGCTATGCCTGGACGCGGGACGTGGCCTACACGATCAACGCCTTCCTGGACGTGGGCGCCACGGAGGAGGCGAAAGCCGCGTTCTCCTGGCTGGCGACGGCGGCGCGGCGGCACGGCGGGCGGCTGTCCGTCATGTACCAGCTGAACGGCGACGCCGCGCCGGGCCAGGAGGAGCTGGACGTTCCCGGCTACCGGGGCAGCCAGCCGGTGCGGCGCGGCAACCAGGCGGCCACGCAGCTGCAGCTCGGCATCTTCGGCGACCTGCTGCAGACGGCGTCGCTGTTCGTGGACAAGGGGCACGTGCTGGACCTGGCGACCCGGCGGCTGCTGGCCGACGAGGCCAACCGCTGCGCCGACACCTGGCGCATGAAGGATTCCGGCATCTGGGAGCTGGAGCAGGCCGAGCACTACACCATTTCCAAGATCAGCTGCTGGTCGGCGCTGGACCGGGCGGTGAAGCTGGCGGAGCAGGGCCAGATCGACGCCAGCCAGGTGGAACGCTGGAAGCGCGAGTGCCGCCGCATCCGGGACTGGGTGGACGCCGAGTGCTGGTCCGAGGCCGGGCAGTGCTACACGCAGCACGCCGGGTCGGAGAAGCTGGACGCCGCCCTGCTGCTGGCCGTCCGCTTCGGCTTCCCCCGCCCCGACCGCCTGGCGCTGACGCGGGACGCCGTGGTGCGCGCGCTGGGCCAGGGTCCGCACCTGTTCCGCACCTCCGGCATGGCGGGGGAGGAGGGCGCGTTCACCGCCTGCGGGTTCTGGCTGGCGGAAGCCTATGCCCTGCTGGGCGACAAGGCGGCGGGGATGGCGCAGATGGCGGCGATGCTGGCCGCCACGGGCGGCAACCTCGGCCTGCTGAACGAGCAGATCGACCCGGCGACCGGCGAGATGCTCGGCAACGCGCCGCAGGCGCTGAGCCACCTGGCGCTGATCGGCGCTGCCACGATCCTGGCGAAGGCGTGAGGCGCACGCTTGTTTGCGGCGGTGCAGCACTTGCCATCCCCCGCCCCGGCAACAGTTGCCTCATGTGTCCTCATCTCCCATGCCCGCCGGGACGGCCCCGGCGCCCTCCATCGACGAAGCCTACCTGGCGCTGATCCACTCGGACCGGGTGAGCGCGCGCACGCGGGCCGTGCTGCTGGAGCGCGCCCGGCCGGACGACCCGGCGTTCCAGCCGCAGGCCGTCAGCCC
>CAXTTH010000405.1:1107-2247 GCA_964247035.1 uncultured Acetobacteraceae bacterium | reverse complement strand
GACACCGGCCGCAAGCCTACCAAAAGCCTGTCACTACCTCAAGTTAGAACTCTCGCCTCCTAACCTGCTGTCGCTTGATGTATTTGAGTTCAATCAACATGGGAATCAGTTCCACTCTGACACAATTTACAAAATGATCTAAGCATCAGCCCTCAGTCGTAAACCAGCGTGATCACCTCGGCCACCAGCGCCGGACGGTCTTGGCCCTCGACCTCTATCACCGCTTGCGTTGTCAATCGGCGACCGCTTGGGATCGGGTCGGATGCCTGTAGCGTGAACTGGGCGCGCACGCGGGCGCCGGACGGCACGGGGCTGGTGAAACGCACCTTGTTGGAACCATAGTTGAGGGCGCGCGAGCGGGCCCGGATGACGTAAACGCCCGCCCCCAGGCCCGGCAGCAGTGAGAGCGTGAGAAAGCCATGCGCGATGGTCGTGCCGCCAGGCATCTCGGCCTTTGCCCGTTCAGTGTCCACATGGATCCACTGATGGTCGCCAGTGGCCTCCGCAAAGGCATTGATCATGGCCTGCGTCACTGTCAGCCAGTCGCTGACGCCGAGGAGTTGCCCCACGAAGGCGTCCATCCCAGCAGGTGTCTCGACCTCTAGCATCGGCTGCGTTCCTTTCCTTGCGCCTGAGACAATGGATGATGCGCCTCTACCAGGCGCTGTAACCGGTCAGGCTGGACATGGGTATAGATTTGCGTGGTGGAGATATCCGCATGGCCCAGCAAAGCCTGCAGGCTGCGCAGGTCGGCGCCCCGCGCCAGCATGTGGGACGCGAAAGAATGGCGTAGCACGTGCGGCGAGACCCGCGCCGGGTCAAGGCCCGCGGCCAGCGCCACCGGCTTGAGCAGCAAGGCAAAGCCCTGCCGGGTCATGGCACGGCTCGCGTCACGGCCAGGAAACAGCCAGGGGCCATCGGTCCCCTCAATCATTGCTGCGGCGGCTCGGCGGGCTGGGCCGCCCAATGGCACCAGGCGCTCGCGCGCGCCTTTGCCGCGCACTGCAAGCATCGCCGCTCCGTCCGCCAGCGCGGCCCGCCGCAGACCCAGCAGCTCGGACACGCGCAGCCCGGTGACGTAAAGCAGCTCCAGCGCCGCCACGGCCACCGCGGCGGCCAGGGCCCGCCCCCCCGCGGCGG
>CAXTTH010000405.1:0-1097 GCA_964247035.1 uncultured Acetobacteraceae bacterium | reverse complement strand
GCCAGCAGCGCGCCCAGTTCTGCCTCGCTGAGGTATTTCGGCAGGGAGCGGGGCAGCCGCGGCGCGTCAAGCAGCTGCGTCGGATCGTCCGCGCGCACGCCCTCGCGCGACATGAACCGATAGAACTGGCGCAGGCAGGAGAGTCGCCGCGCCGCCGTGCGGGCGGACAACCCGGCCGCGTGCAGCCCGGCCATGTAGGCACGCACCGTCTCGGTGGCGGCCATCCCCGCCGCCTCACCCCGGGCGGCTGCAAACGCTGCGAAGTCTGACAGGTCTGCCCCGTAAGCGGCCAGGGTGTTGCGTGCTGCGCCACGCTCGGCGGCCAGCATCTCCAGGAAGCACTCTGCGTGCCGACCTGCAACCGGTGTCATCAATGGCTCTGGAACCGGTCGTTAGGCAGCGTGTGCTGCACCGACTGCGGCGTGGGATGGGGTGGAAACGCTCCAAGCAGCAGCAATCCTCCGGCGATCAACAGGAGGACGGCCGCGGCGACGATGATGGAAAGCTGGCGCATCCGCCGTCCTTGGCCGTGAGCAACCGCCCTGTGCTACCGTTGCTCGTGATGACACGCAACACCGCGCTGGCAGGCCAAGCCCTCCAACCGACCATGCTCGTCCCAGGCCGGGCGGGCGGCCGCAGCGTCGTGCTCGTGGGCCTGATGGGAGCCGGCAAGTCCGCCATCGGCCGGCGGCTGGCCCAGCGGCTGCGCTTGCCGTTCCACGACTCTGACGCCGAGATCGAGGCCGCTGCCGGCCGCTCGGTGGCAGAGCTGTTCGACCAATTCGGCGAAGCGCACTTCCGCGCCGGGGAGCGCCGCGTGGTGAACCGGCTGCTGGACGGCCCGCCCATCGTGCTGGCCACCGGCGGCGGAGCGTTCATGGACCCTGCGACCCGCGCCGCCGTGCGCCGGGGCGGCACCTCTATCTGGCTGCGTGCGCCGCTGCCCGTGCTGCTCCGCCGGGTGGCCCTGCGCCGCAACCGCCCGCTGCTGGCCGGCGGCGACCCGGCGGCCATCCTGTCCCGCCTCATGGATCAGCGCCACCCCATTTATGCGGAGTCCGACATCGTGGTCGATTGCGCCGACGACTCGCCTGAGC
>CAXTTH010000404.1:0-2262 GCA_964247035.1 uncultured Acetobacteraceae bacterium | reverse complement strand
GGGCGCATTGCCGCAGCAGGATCACGAATTCCTCGCCGCCCTGGCGCACCACGACATGGCGGCGGCGAAGCAGGCCGTGGCCGAGGCGATGGCGGCCGGCGGCTGAGGCTGCCGCGCCCCGGGGCGGTTTGCGGCTCGCATTCCGCCGCGCCGCCTCCTATGTGTGCGCCTGCAACATGAGACAGGCGAGGCGGCCGCGCGGCGCGCCCGGTAAGCACCCATGGATATTCGGAACATCGCCATCATCGCCCACGTGGACCATGGCAAGACCACGCTGGTGGACCAATTGCTGCGCCAGTCCGGCGCGTTCCGCGAGCACCAGCAGGTCGCCGAGCGCGCGCTGGACCGCAACGACCTGGAGAAGGAGCGCGGCATCACCATCCTGGCCAAGGTCGCCAGCGTGGAGTGGAAGGGCACCCGCATCAACATCGTGGACACGCCGGGCCACGCCGATTTCGGCGGCGAGGTCGAGCGCATCCTGAACATGGTGGACGGTGCCATCGTGCTGGTCGATGCCGCCGAGGGCGTGCTGCCGCAGACCAAGTTCGTGGTCGGCAAGGCGCTGGCGCAGGGCATCAAGCCGATCGTGGTGGTCAACAAGGTGGACCGGCAGGACGCCCGCGCCGACGAGGTGCACACGGAGGTGTTCGACCTGTTCGCCGCCCTGGGCGCCACGGACGAGCAGCTGGACTTCCCCATGCTGTACGCTTCCGGCCGCCAGGGCTGGGCGGACGAGGAGCTGGAGGGCGCTCGCAAGGACCTGGCGCCCATGTTCGACCTGGTGCTGCGCCACGTGCCGGCGCCGACGCTCGACCCGGACGCGCCGTTCGCCATGGTCGCCTCCATCCTGGACTACGACAACTTCCTGGGCCGGGTGCTGACGGGGCGGGTGGAGCAGGGCACGGCGCGGCTGAACATGCCGCTCAAGGTGCTGCGCTCGGACGGCTCCGTGGTCGAGACGGGGCGGCTGACCAAGCTGATGAGCTTCCGCGGGCTGGACCGGGTGGCGGTGGACATGGTGGTGGCCGGGGACATCATCGCGGTGGCCGGGCTGACCGACGCCACGGTGCCGGACACGGTGGGCTCGCCCGACCTGGCCGAGCCGCTGCACGCGACGCCGATCGACCCGCCGACGCTGGCGATGACGTTCCGGGTGAATGACGGGCCGCTGGGCGGGCGCGAGGGCAAGAAGGTGACATCGCGCCAGATCCGCGATCGGCTGCTGCGGGAGTCGGAGGGCAACGTCGCCATCAAGATCACCGAGAGTAACGAGAGCGAGGCGTTCGAGGTGGCCGGCCGCGGCGAGCTGCAGCTCGGCGTGCTGATCGAGACCATGCGGCGCGAGGGCTTCGAGCTGACCATCGGCCGGCCCCGGGTGCTGACCCGGTCCAACCCGGAGACGGGGCAGAAAGAGGAACCGATGGAGGAGGTGCTGGTCGATGTGGACGAGCCCTATTCCGGCGTGGTGGTGGAGAAGATGAGCCGCCGCAAGGGCGTGATGCAGGACATGCGCCCCTCCGGCGGCGGCAAGGTGCGGCTGACGTTCCACATCCCGTCGCGCGGCTTGATCGGCTACCACGGCGAGTTCCTGACCGACACGCGCGGGTCAGGCGTGATGAACCGGCTGTTCTCCGGCTACGGCCCTTGGTCCGGGCCGATGGAGGGGCGGCGCAACGGCTCGCTGATCTCGACCGAGGGCGGCGAGGCGATCCACTACGCGCTGTGGTACTTGCAGGAGCGCGGCACGCTGTTCGTCAATCCCGGCGACAAGGTGTACGAGGGGTTGATCCTGGGCGAGCATTCGCGCGAGAGCGACCTCGACGTGAACCCGATCAAGGAAAAGAAGCTGACCAACGTCCGCGCCTCCGGCAAGGACGAAGCCATGCTGCTGATCCCGCCGCGCCGGATGTCGCTGGAGCAGGCGATCTCCTACATCGAAGACGACGAGCTGGTGGAAGTGACGCCGGCCGCCATCCGGCTGCGCAAGCGCCACCTGGACCCGCACGAGCGCAAGAAGGCCGGCCGGCAAGCGGATTCCGCCGCGGCCTGACCGCTCCGGCGTCCGTGACGCGCCTTCGGGCGTGATCGCTCGACGCAGGCCGTCCGGCTATCCGCTGGGCCGGAGTTCCGGGCGCATCAGCCGGTGCAGCTCGGCGTCCGGCATGCGGGCCCAGTCCTCGCCGGTCAGCACCCGGTCGTCCGCCGCCTCCGCCCGGCCCGGTCCTGCGCGCAGCGGCGGCAGCGGCACGCGCTCTAGCGGCG
>CAXTTH010000403.1:0-2268 GCA_964247035.1 uncultured Acetobacteraceae bacterium | reverse complement strand
GCCTTCCGCCCGGGCCGCGGTGGCGGCGTCCCCCACGGCGGCGGCAAGCGCCGGGCCTGGGACGGGGATGGGCTGGTCCGCGTAGTCGTTCGGCTGGGTGCCGCCTGCAATGGCCTCTGTTGTTCTGCCTGCGATAATCCTTTCCCAAGTAGAGCTATTGAATAGCCCAGTAAGAAAAGGGATGTTATAAAGCAACGACAACGACTCCAGTTCCGATCTGGGAGATTTCAATTCACTTTCGCGGTCCTTAAGAGAGCTATTTTTGACGCCCGAGAGGCTGTGCCAGGGTAAAAACAAGAAAACTGTATGATTGCTGGTGAGATAACCACGCACGTTGAGACTTCCATCGTCGTGGACGGCACCCCCAAACTTGCCCACCATCAGCTTCTCACGGTCATAAAGCTCGGGAAACGTGGGCCGGCGCACGAGCGACGGCACGCGCGCTGTATCGTATTCGAGATAGCGGACGCGCATCGCCGCGAACGGGAAATCGCCGACGAGCGCGTTGCGTAGCCGCAAATCCTGGCTGCCGACATAGGGCCGTGAATGGATGGCATCGGGCCGCTCCGCCAGCAAGTCGTCCAGCTTGAACTGCCCCGGCGCAAGCTGCTCATGGGCGTTCAGCACCATGCCGACCGAGACGTAGCAAATGTGCTTGACCGCATGAGCTGCCGCCTCCGCGGGCACCCGCAGCGATGGCAGGGCCGGGCGGAACACGTCGGCGCCGTAGGCCGCCTGCGGCAGCGCTTGGCGGCGGATGGCCGAGGGCGGCGCATCGCGGTGCCATTCCCGCAGCGTCATGTCCGGGGCTGGCGATGCCTCAGCGACCAGGATCGTGTTGCGGACGGCGGCATCCTCGAACAGTTGCACGCCTGGCTGGAAGAAGTGCACCTCCCGCACCGCCGCCGCCGCCGCCAGGTGCTCGCGCAGCCTTTTAGCGTAAAGCACGGTCTCCAGCCCGTTGCTGACGATCATGCCCAGGCGGCCCTCCGGGCGGCGCAGCAGGTGCAGGCCGAGCGCCACGAAGGGCACGAACAAGTCCCATTTCTGGGTGAGCACCTGCAACGGCGCCAGGATAGGATGGCGTTCCACCGTCCGGCGGTAGCGCAGCAAGCCTTCCGCGCCCTCGTCGGCCCGCACGTAGGGCGGGTTGCCCACCACGGCGTCGAACCCGGCGGCGAAGTCGCCCAGGCCGGCCTTGGCCTGCTCCTCCTCCGGCAGGTCCTCGGCCTCCGCCGCGTCCAGCCCGGTTTCCAGCGCGGCCTGGGTGACCGGCAGCACGCGCAGCGCGTCGGTGGCGTAGATGCGGAAGCGGTCGATGCGGCCCTGCTCGCCATGGCGGTGCGCGTGGGCCACCAGGTCCAGCACCTGCACCAGCAGGTTAAGCTCGGCCAGGGCGCAGGCGAACGGGTTGAGGTCGAACCCCACGATGCCGTCCCGCAACGAGTCGAGCACGGCCTGCACCCGCTCAGGCAGGATTTCCGGGTGGCCGTCGGCGCGCGCCTGTGCCCGGTGCGCCTCGATCGCCCGCCGCGCCGCTTCCACGAGGAACGCGCCGGAGCCGCACGCCGGGTCCAGCAGGCGCGCGCCCACGGTGGCCGGCCCGGACCAGCCGACACGGTCCAGGATGAAGCTGACCACGCTGCGAGGCGTGTAGTACATGCCCTGCTCGTGCTTGTGCCGGTCATTGACGAAACGGCCGTAGATGGTGCCCACGATGTCGCGGTCCATCTCCGACAGGTCGAACCCGGCCAGGCGGTGCAGCACGCGCAGCACGGTGATGCGGTCCGGCACGTACCAGTCGAACACACGGTGGTCGCCGTAGAAATGCGCGTAGGTGGCCTGTGCGTTCTCGTAGGCGATCTCCAGCAGGCGGGCGGTGCTGCGCCCGCGGGCGAGGCTGAAGTAATGCGGCTCCATCTGCCGGAACCACAACGCCGCGCCGCCATTGGTGAACACCCGCGGCGTCAGCCCTTTGTCCTCCAGCACGCGCACCATCAACATGCGGACCACGACGAGGTAGGCTGTCTGGGCGAAGTATTCGCCGCGCGCCTTGTCCGTGGCGGCGCCGGCGAGCAGCAGCGTGCCGATGGCCGCCTGCCAGCGCTCGTAGGCTTCCACCGCCTCGACGCCGGGCAGGTGCTGGGCGCGGGCGCGGGCCATATGCCGGCCGTCGCGGGCAGCGAAGCCGCGGGCGCCATCGGCGGCGCGGGAAAGCGCGTCGGCGCCGTGGCCGGCGCGCCCGCCGATCTCGGCGCGGACCAGCCC
>CAXTTH010000402.1:0-2284 GCA_964247035.1 uncultured Acetobacteraceae bacterium | reverse complement strand
CAGCAGGGACGCATCCTCGCCGGGGCGGCCGATCATTTGCAGGCCGAACGGCATCCCGGCCGCGTCCAGGCCCACCGGCAGGCTGAGGCAGGGATGGCCCGCCAGCGTGCCGGCATAGGCCAGCGCCAGCCAGTGATAGTAGCTGTCCAGCGTCCGGCCGTCGATCTGCGCCGGGTACAGCTCGGACCAGGGGCGCGGGGTGATGCTGATCGTTGGGGTGAGTATGAAATCGAAGTCGGAGAAGAACTTGAGCCATCTCCGCTGCATGGCTGTTTGCAGCGTCAGCGCCCGGGCGACATCAGCCGCCGTGTAGCGCAGGCCTTCTGCGACGTTGGCGTGGATATTGGGGCCGACCTCGCCAGGACGGTCGCGCACGTTGTCCGCATGCCGGCCCAGGAACGCCACGGCGCGCAGCACCGCGAAAGCCTCGTCGGCACCCGTACAGTCGGGCGTCGCATCCTCCGCGATTGCGAACAAATGGCGGAACAGGGCCGTCTTGTCGCGGAACGTTGCCGCAACCGCGCGCTCTACCGGCGCGAAGCCGAGATCGGGCGTGAGGGCTATCCGCAGTGAGGTTAGGTCGATCCAATGCAGGCCCGCCACGTGGGGCCGGGTCCACGGGTCGCGGCGGTCATACGACGCCATGGCCGACAGCAGCAGGAAGGTGTCTTCAACGTTGCGGGCCATTGGGCCGTTGGTGCTGAGCGGCATCCAGCCATGTTGCCGCGTCTCGTCCGGCACCACGCCCGGAGCGGGACGGAAGCCCACGATGCCGCAGAACGCTGCCGGGTTGCGCAGGCTGCCGCCCATGTCGGTCCCGGTTGCCAGCGTGACCATGCCGCAGGCCAGCGCCGCCGCCGAGCCACCAGACGACCCGGCAGCCGAGAGCGCAGGGTTGAATGGGTTGCCCGTGGCGCCCCAAACGGCGTTGCGGGTGTTGGCGCCGGCGCCGAACTCCGGCGTGTTGGTCTTGCCCAGCACGATGGCGCCGGCCCGGCGCAGGTCGGCCACCAGCCGGCTATCCTCGGCCGCCACGTCGTTGCGGTGGATGGCGCTGCCGCGGGTGAACGGCAGGCCGGCGGCGGCCGTCAGGTCCTTCACGCCCAATGGCAAGCCGTGCAGCGGCGGCAGGATGCGGCCATCCTTCGCCATCACCGCCTGTTCCGCCTTCGCAGCCGCGGCCCTTGCCGCGTCCAGCCCGCGGGCAGGCATGGCGTTGACCGCCGGGTCGATGGCTTGGGTGCGGGCGATGCAGCTTTCCAGCAGCTCCACCGGCGAGAGCGCGCGGCGGCCGATCAGCGCCCGCGCCTCCGTGGCGGACAGGTCGCACGGCTCGCTCACAGCCATTGAAAGCTGAAGTAGTAGGCAAAGCCCACGAACGCGATGACGGCAAGCACGAGGGCGAACAGCATGGCCGGCAGGAAGGCGCGGATGATGGACATCAGTAGCCCAGCGCCATGCCGTCCTTGCGCGGGTCCGACCCGCCCACCAGCGTGCCGCGGGCGCGGTCGATCCAGATCGCCTGGCCGCCGCCGTGCGGGCGCTCGATGGCGACTGGGCGGTGGCCCATCGCGGCCAGGGCGGCCAGCGTGGCCTGGGGGATGCCGCGCTCCACCTCCACCTGGCCGCCGAACGGGAACAGGCGCGGCAGGTCGAGCGCGGCCTGGATGTCCAGGCCGTATTCCAGCAGGTTGGTGAGGAACAGCGTCTGGCCCATGGGCTGGAAGTGGCCGCCCATGACGCCGAACGGCATCACCGCCTCGCCGTCCTGGGTGAGCATCCCGGGGATGATGGTGTGCATGGGGCGCTTGCCGCCGGCGATGCAGTTCGGGTGGCCGCGCTGCACCACGAAGCCTGCGCCGCGGTTGTGCAGCATCACGCCGGAGCGCTCGGCCAGGATGCCGGAGCCGAAGCTCTGGTAGAGCGACTGGATGAGTGAGCACACGTTGCCGTCGCGGTCCACGACGCAGAGGTAGACCGTGTCGCGGTGCTGCGGCAGCGCCGCCTCCCCGGCCCGCGGCAGGTTGGGCAGGGCGCGCGCCGGGTCGATCAGGGCATGCAGCCCGGCGAGGTAGGCCGGATCCAGCAGGCGGTCCACGGGGACTTCGGCGTGCGCCGGGTCGGCCAGGAAGGCGTCGCGGTCGCGGAAGGCCAGGCGGGCGGCTTCGACGTGGCGGTGGAGGCGCTCGGGGGCCAGCGGGTCGGCGGCGGTGGGAAAGCCGTCCAGGATGCCCAGCATCATCAGCGCGATCAGGCCGGAGCCGTTGGGCGGGCACTGCCACAC
>CAXTTH010000401.1:0-2320 GCA_964247035.1 uncultured Acetobacteraceae bacterium | reverse complement strand
TGCTGGTGGTGGCGCATGGCGGGCTGTTCCGCGCGCTGCGGGCGGAGATGGGGCTGGAATTCACCGCCCGCACGCCGAACGCCACGCCGATCTTCTGCGACCCGGGGCCGCCCCCGGGCGCATCATGGACGCTGCGGCCGGCGATGCCCCCGCCGTATCCTGGGCAGTTGATCAATCAACCTTCGATCTGACAAGCAAGATTGGGGCTTTGCCCCAAGCCCCACCAGAGGACGAGGTCCTCTGGACACCTGGTTATAATATTAGGGGGCAAAGGGACTTCGTCGCCTTGCGGGTGCAGGGCGGAGGTGGCCGAAGGTTCCGATCGCCTCCTTCAGGCGATTGGAAGGCCACCGGAGGGGGAGCCCTGCTAGACTGCCCGCCGCAATAAAAACAGCGCCTGCTCGCCGAAAAGGTTGGCCAACTGCGGGAAGCGCCGCCACGGCGCGCTGCGGCCCGCCTCGTCCACGGCCAGCCAGCGCTCCACCGCGTAGCCTTCCTGGGCGCACAGCTCGAAGAAGTCCCTCACCGTGCACGGGTGGATGTTGGGCGTCTCGTGCCAGGGGCGGTCCCAGGTCTTGGTCATCGGCATCCGGCCGGACAGCAGCAACTGCCAGCGTACCAGCCAGTGGCCGAAGTTGGGGAAGCTGACCAGCGCGCGGGTGCCGATCCTGAGCATCTGGCGCAGCACCTCGCGCGGGCGCTCCACCGCCTGCAAGGTGCGGGACAGCACCACGTAGTCGAACGCGCCGTCCGGGTAGTGCTCGAGGTCGCTGTCCGCGTCGCCGTGCATCACCGGCAGGCCGTGCGCCACCGCGTGCGTCACCGCTGCCATGTCCAGCTCGATGCCGCGCGCGTCGCAGCCGCGGGTGCGGAACAGGTGGTCGATCAGGCTGCCGTCGCCGCTGCCGATGTCCAGCACGCGGCTGCCGGGGACGATCATCTCGCTCATCAGCCGCAGGTCCAGCCGCATGTTCTTGGCGACGAACTGGACGGGTTGCTTCACGTCAGGCCCGCGTGCTCGGCGCAGCCTTGCAGGAAGCCCGCCAGGGTGCGGTGGAAGTCCGGCTCGTCCAGCAAAAAGGCGTCGTGGCCCTTGTCGGAGGCGATCTCCACGAAGCTGACGTTGGCCGCCGCCCGGTTCAGCGCGCGGGCGATGGCGCGGGACTGGGCGGTGGGGAACAGCCAGTCCGAGCTGAACGACACCACGCAGAACCGGGTGCGGGCGCCGCGGAACGCCGCCGCCAAGTCCCCGGCGTGGTCGGCCGCCAGGTCGAAGTAGTCCATCGCCCGGGTGATGGTGAGGTAGGAGTTGGCGTCGAACCGGTTGACGAAGGCGCTGCCCTGGTGGCGCAGGTAGCTCTCCACCTCGAACAGGTCGCCGAACAGGCTCAGCGCCTCGCCCACCGAATCCGGCACGGCTTGCAGCCGGCGGCCGAACTTGCGGGTCAGCGCCTCCTCCGACAGGTAGGTGATGTGGGCGGCCATGCGCGCCACCGCGAGGCCGCGCGCCGGCACCCGGCCGCTGGCCCAGTAGCGGCCGCCCACCCAGTCCGGGTCGGCGAAGATCGCCTGGCGGCCGACCTCGTGGAAGGCGATGTTCTGCGCCGAGTGGAACGGCGCGGTGGCAACCGGCACGGCGGCGAACACCTGGGCCGGGTAGGCGGCGGCCCATTGCAGCGCCTGCATCCCGCCCATGGAGCCGCCCACCACGGCGAACAGGCGGGTGATGCCGAGCCGGTCCACCAGCAGCTTCTGCGCCCGCACCATGTCGCCGACCGTGATGGGCGGGAAGCTGGTGCCCCAAGGCTCGCCGGTCGCCGGGTCGGGCGAGCGCGGCCCGGTGGTGCCGAGGCAGGAGCCGAGCACGTTGGAGCAGATGACGAAGAAGCGGTCCGTGTCGATCGGGCGGCCGGGCCCGACCACCGCGTCCCACCAGCCGCCGCGCCCGGTCAGCGGGTGGCGCTCGGCGGCGTACTGGTCCCCGGTCAGCGCATGGCAGACCAGCACGGCGTTGCTGCGGGCGGCGTTGAGCGTGCCGTAGGTGCGGTAGGCCACGTCCAGCCCGGGCAGCGACTGGCCGCATTCCAGCGGGAACGGCTCCGGGAAATGGGCGTGCTGGTGAGAGATGCCGGACAGGGATTCAGGGTAGTCCACGCCCCGTGTATGGCGATGCGGCCCATCCGCGGCAACCGGGCGCGATTGCCCGCGGGGCTGCCCGGGTTTAATCCTCCTGTATGCCCGACGACCTGTTCCAACCCAAGGCCGACCTGGCGGCGCTGCGCGGCCAGCTCGACCAACTGGACGACGCGTTGCACGACGT
>CAXTTH010000400.1:0-2322 GCA_964247035.1 uncultured Acetobacteraceae bacterium | reverse complement strand
TCATCATGCGGACCGCCTCGCCCCGCCCTGCAATTCCGCCAACTGGCCCGGCAGCGCGCCCGCCCAGGCGGTGATGTTCCCGGCGCCCAGGCACACCACCATGTCGCCGGGCTTGGCGATGGCGTGGATCATCTCGGCCAGGTGTTCCGGGCCCGGCAGCGGCACCACGCTGCGATGGCCGTTGGCGCGCAGGCCGTCCACCAGCGCATCCCGGTCCATGCCGGGTATGGGCGGCTCGCCGGCTGCGTACACGTCCGCCACGATCACGGTGCCCGCGTCGTTCATGCAGGTGCAGAACTCGGGGAACAGCGATTGCAGCCGGGAGTAGCGGTGCGGCTGAACCACGGCCACCACGTCCCGCGCGCCGGCCTGCCGCGCCGCCTTCAGCACGGCCATGATCTCCACCGGGTGGTGGCCGTAATCGTCGATCACCGCGATGCCGCCCGACTCGCCCACCTTGGTGAAGCGGCGCTTGACGCCCTTGAAGCTGAGCAGGGCGGATTTCAGCGTCGCCTCGTCGATCTCCATCTCGATGCCGATGGCCAGGGCGGCCAGCGAGTTGGAGACGTTGTGCTGCCCCAGCATCGGCAGGCGGAACGGCCCCATGCGGCGGGAGCGGCCGCGCGCCCGGTCGGTCACCAGCACCTCGAAGGTCGCGCCCATGCGGTCGGAGATGACGCGCTCGGCGCGGATGTCGGCCTGCGGGCTGAAGCCGTAGGTGATGATGCGGCGGTCGGACACGCGGGGGATCATCTGCTGCACCGCCGGGTGGTCGATGCACAGCACGGCGAAGCCGTAGAACGGGATGTTGCCGACGAACTGGTCGTAGCCGGCGGTCATCGCCTCGGCGCTGCCCCAGTGGTCCAGGTGCTCGGCGTCCATGTTGGTGACGACGGCGACCACGGCGGGCAGGCGGAGGAAGCTGCCGTCGCTCTCGTCCGCCTCCACCACCATCCAATCGCCGGCGCCCATGCGGGTGTTGCTGCCGTAGGCGTTGACGATGCCGCCGTTGATGACCGTCGGGTCCAGGTGGGCAGCCTCCAGCACGGCGGCGACCATGGAGGTGGTGGTGGTCTTGCCGTGGGTGCCGCCGACGGCGATGGACCAGCGCAGCCGCATCAGCTCGGCCAGCATCTCGGCCCGGCGCACCACGGGGATCAGCTTGGCGCGGGCGGCGAGCACCTCCGGGTTGTCCCGCTTGACGGCGGTGGAGGTGACCACGACGCGGGCAGCACCCAGGTTGGCCGCGTCGTGCCCCACGGTGACGGGGATGCCGGTCTCGCGCAGGCGGCGGACGTTGGCGCTGTCGGCGATGTCGCTGCCCTGGACGGCATAGCCCAGCGTGTG
Organism: uncultured Acetobacteraceae bacterium; assembly: GCA_964247035.1. GTDB lineage: Bacteria > Pseudomonadota > Alphaproteobacteria > Acetobacterales > Acetobacteraceae > LMUY01. The sequence continues at coordinate 975 of CAXTTH010000400.1, read as the reverse complement.
CAGCACCTCCGCGATGCCGGACATGCCGATGCCGCCGATGCCCACGAAATGGATGGCGCCGATGCCGAGCGGGAGCGCCCTCATGCGGGCACCCGGGCGTGGGCGAGGACGAGGTCGGCGAGGCGGGCGGCGGCGCGGCGTTCGGCGGCGGCGCGGGCAGCCCGACAGGCACCAAACCACGCCTTATCATCGGCAAGAAGCGATGCGATCCGGTCCCGCAACGATTCGACTGTCAAATCCGCATGGGTCATGACCCATGCACCGCCCAGGTCGGCCATGGCGCGGGCATTTGCAGTCTGGTGGTCATCAATTGCGCCCGGCAATGGGATGAGCACCGCAGCCAATCCAACCGCGGCCAATTCCGCGACCGTGGATGCCCCAGCCCGGGCGATGACAAGGGTTGCCGTGTGCATCAACTCCGGCATGTTAGTGAAAAAGGACGATAGCTGCGCCGGCACCCCGCCCGCCCTATAGGTCTTGGCCACTCGCTCCAAGTCCTCTGGACGGCACTGCTGAATAACCTGCAAACCGCCACTTACCGCGATCTGAACGTCAGGAAGAGCCGTGATGGCAGCCGGCACGAGGTGGGCAAAGGCGCGCGCGCCAAGAGAGCCGCCGATGACGAGGATGTTCTTCCTTCGCGTGCGATATTGAGTAAACGTTCTGTCGCTTTCGGCATCGAACCCCGGCCGCACCGGGTTGCCCGTCAACACCGTCCGCACCCCCGGCGGCACGCGCGCCGTGTCCTTGAACGACAGCGCCAGCGCGTCCGCCCGTCGCGCCAGCATCCGGTTCGCGCGGCCCAACACCGCGTTCTGCTCGTGCAGCACCACCGGCGGCGGGTCGCGCATCAGCCGCGTCGCCAGCACGGGCGCCACCGTCGGGTAGCCGCCGAACCCCACCAGCGCCGCGGGTTCCAGCCGGTGCAGGATCGCGCGCGCCTGCACTGTGCCGGCCGCCAGCCGCGCCATGGCC
>CAXTTH010000399.1:0-2329 GCA_964247035.1 uncultured Acetobacteraceae bacterium | reverse complement strand
GCCGGGTGGTGTGCGGGCTGTCGGGCGGGGTGGATTCCGCGGTGGCGGCGGTGCTGATCCACGAAGCGGTCGGCGACCAGCTCACCTGCATCTTCGTGGACCACGGCCTGCTGCGCCGGGGCGAGGCGGAGGAGGTGGACCGCACCTTCCGCGACCGCTTCAACATCCGCCTGGTGCACCGGGACGCCTCCGACCTGTTCATCGGCGCGCTGGCGGGCGTCACCGACCCGGAGGCCAAGCGCAAGGCGATCGGCGGCCTGTTCATCGACGTGTTCGAGCAGGAGGCGGCCAAGGTCGGCGGGGCAGACTTCCTGGCGCAGGGCACGCTGTACCCGGACGTGATCGAGAGCGTGAGCCCGACCGGCGGGCCGAGCGTCGTCATCAAGAGCCACCACAACGTGGGCGGGCTGCCGGCGCGGATGCGGATGCAGCTGGTGGAGCCGCTGCGCGAGCTGTTCAAGGACGAGGTGCGCCGGCTGGGCCGCGAGCTGGGGCTGCCGGACGCGCTGGTGGGCCGCCATCCGTTCCCCGGGCCGGGCCTGGCGATCCGCATCCCCGGCGGCGTCACCCGGGCGGCGCTGGACACGCTGCGCCAGGCGGACGCGATCTTCCTCGAGGAGATCCGCGCCGCCGGGCTGTACGACGCGATCTGGCAGGCCTTCGCGGTGCTGCTGCCGGTGCGCACGGTGGGGGTGATGGGCGACGCCCGCACCTACGAGCAGGCCTGCGCGCTGCGCGCCGTGGGCAGCACCGACGGCATGACGGCGGAGTTCTACCCGTTCGACATGGCGTTCCTGGGCCGGGTGGCCGGCCGCATCGTGGGCGAGGTGCGCGGCATCAACCGGGTGACGTACGACATCACCAGCAAGCCGCCGGGGACGATCGAGTGGGAGTGACCCGGGGCCGCTGCTGGCCATCGCGCGCAACCGGTCCGTCCCGCGCTTGCGCTGGCAGCTTCGGTGAGCGCGTGCATGGAGTCCACCCGCCAATCCATACGGGACGAGTCGCATGGCGCCCAGCTTGAAGGACCAGGAGACCGACAGCCTCGCGCGTCAGGTGGCGAGCCTGACCGGCGAGACGCTGACCGAGGCGGTGCGCGGCGCGCTCCGGCTGCGCCTGCGCGGCCCGGCGCTCACGCGCGGCGCGCGGCCGTGGGACGACGCGGCGATCGACGCGATCATCGAGCGGTTCAACGCGCTCCCCGTGCTCGACGGCCGCACCGACGACGAGATCCTGGGCTACGATGGGCGCGGCCTGCCGTCCTGATGGTCATCGACAGCTCAGCGCTGATGGCCATCCTCCGACGCGAACCGGAGGAGCGGGATTTCCGCAATGCCATCAAGCTGGCCTCCAGCCGGTTGCTCAGCGCCCCACGCGCGTCGAGATCGGCATCGTGGCGCTCGGCCGCGCGGGCGAGGCGGGGCTGGAGCAGGCGCAGGCGCTGCTGGAAAACCTGAAGCTCGAAACCGTGCCGCTCTCGGCCGACCACGCCCGTCTCGCGATCGACGCCTTCCGGCGCTTCGGCAAGGGGCGGCACCCGGCCGGGCTCAACTTCGGCGACTGCTTCTCCTACGCGCTGGCCAAGGCGACCGGCGAGCCCTTGCTGTTCAACGGCCAGGACTTCTCCCAGACCGACATCAAGCGGGCCGCATGACCGCGCCTGGCCCGGGGCCGCGCCGGTGATCCCGCGCGAGTGGTTCCTCGTGCCGTTCTTCGTGATCGACGACGCCGTGGGAAAGATAAGGGACGGCGCCATCACCGACGTCGTGCACGACCCGTCGACGGCGCGCCTGGGAAACGCCTGAGCCCGGGAGCCCTGGCCGCGGCATGGGCTGCGGCACGGGCCGATTGCGGAACCCGGACCGGCCGGTGCATAACCGGCCAGTGCAAAGCAGCCGCATGACCCGCACCATCTTCATCGACGGCGAGGCCGGCACCACGGGCCTGGGCATCCGCGAGCGGTTGCAGGGCCGGCCGGGGGGGGCGGTGCGCTCCATCGACCCGGCGCACCGCAAGGACCCGGCGGCGCGGCAGGACATGATGGCGGCAGCCGCCCTCGCCATCCTGTGCCTGCACGACGACGCGGCGCGCGAGTCCGCCGCCCTCGCCGCCGCGTTGGGGGCGGACGCGCCGAAGCTGCTGGACGCCAGCACCGCGCACCGGGTCGATCCGGAATGGACGTATGGGCTGGCCGAGCTGGAGGAAGGGCAGGCGGCGCGGATCGCCGGGTCTCGCCGGGTCGCCAACCCCGGGTGCTACCCGACCGGCGCCATCGCGCTGCTGCGCCCGCTGGTGGCTTGGGTGAACCGCCGGCCGTTCGAGGCGGGCA
>CAXTTH010000398.1:0-2331 GCA_964247035.1 uncultured Acetobacteraceae bacterium | reverse complement strand
GGCATGGACGGAGCGCCGCGTGTTCCCGGGCGACCGGACGGCGGTGCGCGCGGCGACGGTGGCGTTCGCGCTGACCCTGCTGAGGCAGGCTGGCGGCTGATGCCGCGGCGCGCTGCCTAAGCCGTCAAGCAGGCCGGCGCTTTCCGGCACCATGGCGGTTGCGAACAGCATGCAGCCGCTCCATGCGACGAGAAGTGGTCTAGGCACGGAAAGCTTGCCGACCCGCTGCGCAGCGGCCATTCCCAGGAAGAACTCCAGGCCATAGATGCCGCTAACGTCCCAGCCGGTCAGCCCGGCCAATGTCGCGGCGATGAACGAACAGGATGAGGAACCCGCTCAGCACAAGGAACAGGCCGACGCCGCATGACCGGATTGGAACAGGGTGATGCGTCCGGGCGCGCCGAGCGCTTTGTCGATGTGACGCGCTGCGTGGGACAGAACCACAGCCACTGCAGCAACTCCCTGCAATCCCTGGATTGTTGGGAGGTTCCCAGAAACCGTGCTTGTCGGCGCGACTGGCAATGGCTGTGCCCTCATCGAGTTCATCCATCCGGCAGAGCTTCTCACCACGGGACTCCTGACCGGATTAAGGGGGTTCTGCCCGAGTGCTGCTTGCAGCCAGGTAAGCGGAAGCCCTGGCCGCGAACCAAGTCGTTAAGTTTTTGGCAACGTGTTCGAGCTAAGCATGTGCTGCGGCAAAACGGCGCAACGTCCCTCGGGCGGGAAGTCGTGTCATGATCGTGCCCTCCATTCCATCGGCCGCCTCGCCTGCGGCGGCTGCGACGGTTCAACCGCTCGCGGGCCCGATTGCGCTGGCTGATGCCATCAAGTATCCCACCCCGCCGCTTTCCGGCCTGACGCAGCATATCGACCCTCAGCTCGGCATCACCGTGCTGACGCTGCGATCCGACAACGGCGCGGCGGACAGCACCATTCCCACGACGCAGCAGCTCAAGGCTTACGTGGCCGCGCAGTTTGCCCCGCCGCCGAAGTCCCACGTGGCTTAACGGCAAGGGGCAGGAAGGACACGGCGCTGCCCTGCACCCACAAGGGGACGAAGTCCCCTTGACCCCTGTTGCTATCATCAGGTGTCCAGAGGACCTCGTCCTCTAGTGGGGTTTGGGGCGAAGCCCCATGCTTCCTCCGCCGAGTTTCTCACCCCACTCAGATCGTGCCGACCGTCCGGATGCGCGCACGCGGGAAGATTTCCGCCTGCGCCAGCACGGGCGTTGCTGGCCGGATGCGCTCCACCACCGCGCGCAGGTGGGCCCGGATGCCGCCGGAGCAGAGCAGCACCGGCATCTCCCCGGTGGCCTGCGCCGCGTCGAACGCGCCGCGCAGCCGCCCCACGAAATCCCCGAGCTTGGAGGGCGCCATCGCCAGTTGGCGCTCCTCCGCCGGGCCGACCAGGCTTTCGGCGAAGGCGGCTTCCCATTCCGGCGACAGCGTCACCAGCGGGATGTAGCCGGCAGGCCCGGTGTGGCTGTCGCTGATCTGCCGGGCCAGGCGGCTGCGGACATGGGCCACGATGGCGGCGACGGGGCGGCCCTGGCCGCCGCACGCCTCCGCGACCCCTTCCAGCACGGTCGGCAGATCGCGGATGGAGATGCGTTCGGCCAGCAAGGCTTGCAGCACGCGCTGCACCCCGCCGACGCTGATCTGCGAGGGCACCAGGTCCGCCACCAGCTTCTGCTGCTCGCGCGGCAGCTCGTCCAGCAGCTTCTGCGTCTCGGCGTAGGACAGCAGCTCGGCCATGCAGTCCCGCACCACCTCCGTGATGTGCGTCGTCAGCACGGAAGGCGGATCGACCACCGTGCAGCCCCGCGCCATCGCCTCGTCCCGCCGGGCCGGCTCGACCCACAGCGCGGGCAGGCCGAAGGTGGGTTCGGTCGTGCGCTCGCCCGGGAAAGGCGGCAGGCCACCCCTCGGGTCCATGACGAGCACTTGGGTGGGGCGCAGCTCGCCGCGGCCGGCCTCGATCTCCTTGATGCGGATCGAATACGCGTCCGCCCCCAACTGCACGTTGTCCTGGATGCGCACCGGGGGCAGCACGAAGCCCATCTCGGACGCGATGGAGCGGCGCAGGCCCTTGATCTGCTCGGTCAGCCGCGGCGTGTCCCCGCCGGCCAGCGCCAGCAAGCCATAGCCCAGCTCCAGCCGGATGGTGTCCATGCGCAGCGCATCGGTGATCGGCGGCTCGCCCGGCGTCGCGGGCGCCGCCGGCGCGGCGTCCCCGGCTTCTGCGGGCGGGTGCTTCCAGCGCATCCAGGCGCCGCCCCCGGCCAGCCCGGCCAGCGCGTGCATGAGGACCGATAGGCTCATCTGATGAAT
>CAXTTH010000397.1:0-2332 GCA_964247035.1 uncultured Acetobacteraceae bacterium | reverse complement strand
GGTTGCCTCCGCTCTCGCTTGCTTAGTGGATGTCGGTGCTCCAGTACTTCTCGATCTGGGAGACCAGCGGCGGCGGCAGGGCGACGTAGTCCAGCTTCTCGGCCAACGGCGCGCCGTTCTCGAGCGACCACTTGAAGAAGGCCAGCGTCTCCTTCGTGCGGGCCGCATCCTTGGGTTGCTTGTACATCAGGATGAAGGTGGTCGCCGCCACCGGGTAGGCGCCGTCGCCGGGCGCATCGGTCATGATCAGGTAGAAGTCGCTGGCATGCGCCCAGTCGGCGCTGGCGGCCGCGGCCTGGAAGCTTGCGGTGTTCGGCTCGACGAACTTGCCCGCGTGGTTCTGCACCAGGGCGTACTTCATGTGGTTCTGCAGCACGTAGGCGTACTCGACGTAGCCGATCGACCCCTTGATGCGGTTGACGTACTCCGCGACCCCCTCGTTGCCCTTGCCGCCGACGCCGACCGGCCACGAGACGGACGTGCCCTCGCCGACCTTGGACTTCCATTCCGGGCTCACCTTGGACAGGTAGTTGACCCAGTTGAACGTGGTGCCCGACCCGTCCGACCGGTGGACGATGTTGACGGCCTGGTCCGGCAGCTTCAGCTCGGGGTTGAGCGCCGCGATCGCCGGGTCGTTCCAGCGCTTGATCTTGCCCAGCGTCAGGTCGGCGAGCACCGGGCCGGTGAGGTGCAGCTTGCCTGCGTCCACGCCGTCGATGTTCACCACCGGCACGATGCCGCCGATCACCGACGGGAACTGCGCCAGCCCGGCGGCCTGCAGCTGGTCGCTGGGCAGCGGCGCGTCCGAAGCGCCGAAATCCACCGTCGCGGCCTTGATCTGGGCGATGCCGCCGCCGGAGCCGATCGACTGGTAGTTCACCTGGACCGGCTTGACCTTGCTGTAGGCGTCGGACCAGCTGGACAGCACGGGATACACGAAGGTCGATCCGGCGCCCGTGATCTGCTGCGCGCTGGCGGCGAACGACAGCCCTGCGAAGGCGGCGGTGAGCGTCAAGCGTGACAGGTGCATGGGTTGTCCTTGGGTGGGGTTCGACCGGCATCTCCCTGCGATGCCGCATCCGGTGATCGGCGCAAGCTAGCCGCCCGCCGCGATGCTGATGTTGCAAAATGATGAAGCTAATGTGACAGTGACGGCCCGTGCGGCCCGTGCGGCCTTGGGCTGCCGCGCTTTCGCGTTGCCGCGTATGCTGCGCGCCATGCCTGACGAGATCGTGCCCCTCACCACCCGGATCGCCTACCAGAACCGCTGGCTGCGCGTCCGCGAGGACACGGTGCGCCGGGCGGACGGCTCGGAGGGGCTCTACGGGGTGGTCGAGCGGCCTGCCTTCGTCGTGGTGGTGGCCTGGCAGGATGGCTGCATCACCATGGTCGAGCAGTACCGCTACCCGATCCGCCGCCGCCTGCTGGAGCTGCCCATGGGCACCTGCGAGCTGGTCCCCGGCATCACTCCCCAGCAGACCGCCGCCACCGAGCTGCGCGAGGAGACGGGGCTGGCGGCCGACAGCCTGGTCCACGTGGCGACGATGTTCCAGGGTCCCGGCTACAGCGACCAGGCCGGCCACGTGTTCCTGGCCACCGGGCTGCGCCAGGGCGAACCCATGCGGGAGGCCAGCGAGCAGGGCATGTCGTGCCGCGCCGTGCCCTTGGCGGAGCTGGAGGCGACGATCCGCGCCGGCGCGCTGCAAGACGCGATCAGCCTGGCCGCCCTGGGATTGCTGCGCTTCCAGGGCGTGCTCTGACCCGGCGGGAACCAAACGGCCCGCCAAGGGTCCATAGCTGCTCTCCCTCCGGACCCTTCCGCCATGCAATACCTGCTCTATCCCCTCGTCATCCTGGCCGGGTTCATGAACCCGTTGCAGGCTGCCTGCATGTCGGCCGTCAACAAGGCGATCGAACGGCCCTTCATGGTGGGCATCGTCAGCGTGTGCGGCACGGGCCTGGTCACCCTAGCCGGGTCGCTGCTGCTCGGGCAGCTCGGCTTCGGCGGCAAGGCGGCGCAGGTGCCGTGGTGGGCCTGGCTCGGCGGCGTCGCCGGCGCCATCTTCCTGGTCACGCAGCCGGTCGCGGCGCTCAAGATCGGCGCGGGCCCGTTCATCGGCCTCACCGTGACGGCCTCCCTGGTCGCTTCCCTGCTGATCGACAACTACGGCTGGCTCGGCTTCCCGCAGCACGCGGCCGGGCCGTGGCGGCTCGTGGGCGCCGGCATGATGATCGCGGGCGTGAGCTTGGTCGCTGTGTGCTGACCCGGCGCTTTGACGAACCCGGCCTGACCCGCCGATAAAGCCGGATGCCCCGCCGTCCCGATTACCCC
>CAXTTH010000396.1:0-2337 GCA_964247035.1 uncultured Acetobacteraceae bacterium | reverse complement strand
CATGGGCGGGGATGGCTGGCCGGCGGCGCAGGCCTTCGGCGTGCAGGCCTTGGCCGCCATGCCGCGCTTCATCCGGCGCAGCGCCAGGCCGATCGGGGACGACATGCTGAGCGAATACGAAAGGGCCGCCTGATGTTCACTGGCATCATCTCCGCCGTCGGGCGGGTGCGCAGCGTCGAGCCGATCGCGGACGGGCGCGACATGCGGCTGGTGATCGAGCAGGCCTGGGACACGCCGCCGGCGCTGGGCGCCTCCATCGCCTGCTCCGGCTGCTGCCTGACGGCCGTGGCGCTGGGGCCTGACTGGTTCGCGGTCGATGCCTCGGCGGAGACGCTGGCGCACACCGTGCTGGGCCAGTGGCAGCCCGGCGCCCGGGTCAACCTGGAGCGTGCCCTGCGGATGGGCGACGAGCTGGGCGGCCATCTCGTCTCCGGCCACGTGGACGGGGTGGGCGAGGTGCTGTCCCGCGCGCCGGAGAACGCCTCCACCCGGTTCCGCATCCGCGTGCCGCCCGCGCTCGCCCGCTTCATCGCCTCCAAGGGCAGCGTCGCCCTGAACGGCATCTCGCTCACGGTGAACGAGGTGGAGGGCGACGTGTTCGGCGTGAACATCATCCCGCACACGCTCGACAACACCGACTTGGCCGGGCTGCACCCCGGCAGCGCCGTCAACGTCGAGATCGACACGCTGGCGCGCTACGTGGCGCGCCTGGCTGAAACCGCGTAGGACGGGCGACATGGATGAACTCAAGCAGGCCTCGCTGCGGGACTACATCACGGGTGCGGCCGACATCATCGAGGAGGCGCGCGCCGGGCGCATGTTCATCCTGGTTGACGACGAGGACCGCGAGAACGAGGGCGACCTCGTCATCCCCGCCCAGTTCGCAACGCCCGACGCGATCAACTTCATGGCCCGCCACGCCCGCGGCCTGATCTGCCTGGCCATGACCGGGCGCCGGGTCGAGCAGCTCGGCCTGCCGCTCATGGCGCAGGCCAATGGCACCCGGCACCAGACCGCCTTCACCGTGTCGATCGAGGCGCGCGAAGGGGTCACCACCGGCATCTCCGCCTACGACCGTGCGCACACCATCGCCGTGGCGATCAACCCGGAGATGGGGCGGGACCAGATTACCACGCCGGGCCACGTGTTCCCGCTGATGGCGCGGGAGGGCGGCGCGCTGATCCGCGCCGGGCACACGGAAGCGGCCGTGGACATCGCGCGGCTGGCCGGCCTGAACCCCTCCGGGGTGATCTGCGAGGTGATGAACGAGGACGGCTCCATGGCCCGGCTGCCGGACCTGGTGGCCTTCGCGCAGCACCACAACCTCAAGCTCGGCACCATCGAGAGCCTGATCGCGCACCGCCGCCGCACGGAGCGGCTGGTGCGCCGGGTGGACGAGGGCGTGATGCGCCACGTCGAGGGCGGCGACTGGCGGATGTTCGTCTACGCCAACACGGTCGAGTACGCCGAGCATTTGGTGCTGGTGAAGGGCGACCTGGCCGCCGGGCCGCCGCCCCTGGTGCGGGTGCACGCCGTCGATCTGCTGAGCGACATGCTGGGTGGCCCGCACCCGAGCAGCCTGCACAGCGCCATGCGGACCATCGCCGCCGAGGGCCGCGGCGCCGTGGTGCTGATCCGCGAGGCGATCCCCACCTCCCTGTCCGAGCGGGTCAAGCGGATGGGCAGCAGCCCGCGCGCCGTGCATTCGTTGCGGGACTACGGCGTGGGTGCGCAAATCCTGGTGGACCTCGGCGTCAAGGACATGGTGCTGCTGTCCAGCACGCACCGGACGGTGGTGGGCCTGGAGGCGTACGGGTTGAACATCGTCAGCCAGCGCCCCATCGACGGCACAGCCGAATGAGCACGATCGACGCGCCGCTGCCGACCGCGCCGTCTCTGCAAGGCCCGGCGCCCAAGGTGCTGCTCGTGCGTGCGCCATACTACCAAGCCGTGGTGGACGGCATGACGGAGGCGGCGCTGCGCATCCTCCGCGAGGTCCAGGCGGATGCCACGGTGCTGGACGTGGCCGGGGCGTTCGAGTTGCCGCAGGCCATCCGCATCGCGTTGCGCGGGCGGGAGCGGTTCGACGGCTTCATCGCGCTTGGCTGCATCGTTCGCGGGGAAACAGATCATTACGACTTTATCTGCACAGCAAGCATGAACGGCCTGATGAACGTCGCCTTGCAGTATGGCATCGCCCTCGGCACCGGGCTGCTGACGGTGGACACGCTGGCGCAGGCGGGGGCGCGCGCCGGGCCGGCCGGCCACAACCAGGGGGCGGAGGCGGCCGTCGCTGCCCTGCGCCAGGTGGACGCCATGCGGCGGCTGGGTGCCGCC
>CAXTTH010000395.1:0-2341 GCA_964247035.1 uncultured Acetobacteraceae bacterium | reverse complement strand
CCGGCGGGCTGGCCAGCGCCGCCGCCGCAGCCAGGCCAAGCGCCCGGCGGGTCAGGGTGCGGTTGTCGCGGGTCATGGGGTCATCCTTTCCACGGTCCGGCGCTGAGACGGCGGCGCAGCGCGTTCTCCGGCATTCCAGGCTGCGGCGCTACCCTGCCCAACCGAGCGAGGCTTCCTTGCTAGACAAGCCGTTATATATCTTTTATTCTCGATACGTGGATAATGCGGTTGCCCTCCTCGCCCTCGGATCGCTCGCGCAAGGCACCCGCCTGGACACGTTCCGGCTGCTGGTCCGCCACGAGCCGGAAGGGCTGCCGGCCGGCGAGATCGCCCGCCGGCTCGACGTGCCGCAGAACACCTTGTCCACGCATCTCGCGATCCTGGCGCGGGCCGGCCTGGTGCAGTCCGAGCGGCGCAGCCGCGCCATCGTGTACCGCGCCGACCTGGCCCAGCTGCGGGCGATGATGCTGTTCCTGGCCAGGGATTGCTGCGGCGGCCATCCCGAGCTGTGCGCCCCGCTTGTCGCCGGCCTCATGCCCTGCTGCCCGCCCGGGAAGGCCCTGCCATGACCGATGCCATCGACGCGATCATCTATCACAACCCGGCCTGCGGCACGTCGCGCAACGTGCTGGCGATGATCCGCAACGCCGGCGTCGAGCCGCACGTGGTCGAGTACCTGAAGACCCCGCCCGCCCGCGCGCTGCTCGTGCAGCTCATCGCCCGCGCCGGGCTGACCCCGCGCGGGCTGCTGCGGGAGCAAGGCACGCCCTACGCCGAGCTGGGCCTGGCTGACCCGGCGTTGACCGACGGCCGGCTGGTCGATGCGATGATGGCGCACCCCATCCTGATCAACCGGCCGCTGGTGGTGACGCCGTCGGGCGTGCGGCTCTGCCGCCCGTCGGAGGCGGTGCTGGACATCCTGCCGGCCCCGCTCGCCGCCTTCGCCAGAGAGGATGGCGCGGCGGTGATCGACGCCGCTGGCCGCCGGGTCGGCTGAGGCGGCGTGCTGGCGTTCGGCATCTTCCTGGCCACCCTCGTGCTGGTCATCTGGCAGCCGCGCGGCCTGGGCATCGGTTGGAGCGCCACGGCCGGCGCGGCCCTGGCGCTGCTGACGGGCGTGATCGGCTGGGCCGACGTGCCCGTGGTCTGGCACATCGTGTGGGACGCGACCTTCACCTTCGTGGCGCTGATCGTGATCTCGCTGCTGCTGGACGAGGCGGGGTGCTTCCAGTGGGCGGCGCTGCACGTCGCCCGCTGGGGGCGGGGCAACGGCCGCCGGCTGTTTCCGATGACCGTGCTGCTGGGCGCCGTCATCGCGGCGTTGTTCGCCAACGACGGCGCGGCGCTGCTGTTGACGCCGATCGTGGTGGCCATCCTGCTGCGGCTCGACTTCCCGCCCGCCGCGACGCTCGCCTTCGTGGTGGCGACCGGCTTCGTGGCAGACACGACGAGCCTGCCGCTGATCATCTCCAACCTGGTCAACATCGTCAGCGCCAACTACTTCGGCGTGACGTTCGACCGCTATGCCAGGGTGATGGCGCCGGTCGACCTGGTGGCCCTGGCGGCGACGCTGGCGGTGCTGTGGGGCTTTTACCGGCGCGAGGTGCCGGCGCGGTATCCCGTCTCGCAACTGGAAACGCCGGCAAGCGCGATCCAGGACCGGCTGGTCTTCCTGGCCGCCTTCCCCCTGCTCGGCTTGCTGCTGGCGGCCTACTTCATCGTGACGCCGTTGGGCGTGCCGGTCTCTGCCGTGACGGGCAGCGCGGCGCTGGCGCTGCTGGCGCTGGCGGGCCGTTGGCATCAGGGCGGCAAGGGGGCGGTGGCGCCGATCGGCAAGGCGCTGCGCGGCGCGCCCTGGCAGATCGTGGTGTTCAGCCTCGGCATGTACCTTGTGGTCTATGGCCTGCGCAACGCCGGGCTGACCGACCACCTGGGCACGGCGCTGGTCTGGCTGGCCAGCCAGGGCCCCTGGGCAGCCACGCTCGGCGCCGGGTTCGGCGCGGCGCTGCTGTCCTCGGTGATGAACAACATGCCCGGGGTGCTGGTCGGGGCGCTGTCCATCCAGCAGGCGCATGGCATCCCGGACGGGACGCGCGAGCTGATGATCTACGCCAACGTCATCGGCTGCGACCTCGGGCCGAAGTTCACTCCCATCGGCAGCCTGGCCACCCTGCTCTGGCTGGACGTGCTGTCCAAGAAGAACGTCACGATCACCTGGGGGCAGTACATGCGTGTCGGCCTGGCCATCACTCCGCCTGTCCTGCTGCTGGCGCTGGCGGCCCTGGCGGCCTGGCTGCCGCTGCTGGGGCCGGCATGAGCCCGATGCCGGCGCTGCGGCCTG
>CAXTTH010000394.1:0-2349 GCA_964247035.1 uncultured Acetobacteraceae bacterium | reverse complement strand
GCCCGGGCCAGGCCGGGGCTGGCGAACGCGCCCACCTGCACGGCCCAAGCTTCCACGCTGGCCGCGGGAGCTTGGTACAGGCCCGACATCGCCCGGGGTGGGTTGGGCGACCTGGCCTCATGACATGGAAAGCGCGGATCGAACGCGGCATCCATGCAGGCGCTCGCCATCCGCACGGGCGGCGGCGTCGGTGCGACGGCCGCGCGCTCCAGCGGCTTGCAGGGGCGGTCCGGATCGTAAGCGGCGTTCACGTCGCAGCCCGAGGCAAAGCTCGCCACCGTCGGGGCGGTCGTGGCCACGCCACGCTGGCTGGACGCATAGGCTGCCAATGGCCCGGAGAGCGCAACGTCGTCGCCAAGGTGCGGCGTGATGGCCGCAACGTAGTTGACGGTTTCATCCGGCAAGCTGCTCGTGCCGGCCAGGTAGCTGTCCAGCCGGTTCGGCCCGGCATTGTAAGCGGCGAGGAAGCCTGGAGCGCCGTAGCGGTCATACATCTCACGCATGTAGGCGGCGCCAGCCAAGATGTTGTTGCGGGGGTCGTACGGGTCCTCGCCGAGCCGATGGCGGCTTTGCAGGCCCTGGTAGGTTGCGGGCATGACTTGCATCAAGCCCATGGCGCCCACCGGAGAGATGGCCTGCTCCCGCCCTCCCGACTCCTGGTGCATCACGGCGCGGACCCAGCGCTCCGGCAAGGCAAAGCGCGCCGCAGCCTCGTGGATGTAGGGCGCCCATGGATCGCTCGGCGGGCCTGGAGGGGGATAGTAGCGGTGCGGGGCGAATTGCCTGCCGTGCTCGGCCGCCGGGTCATAGCCGTCGTAAGGCACCGCGCCGTCGCTGCCGTAGTATGCACTGCCTTGCCGGGCGCAGGCGGCCAGCATGGACATGAGCGCCAGGTGCAGCGCCCATCTCCAGCGGCAACGCCGGTGCTGGACGGCGGTGACAAGCATGGCTCGCTCCCGATCCCGATGGCAGTGCACTGCGCAGAGCCGCGTGCGATCATGCAGACTGGCTGCAAGATCGGGCAGCAAGCTTAATTGACGGCTAAGGTGGCTACGGCAGCAAGGGCGGGTCCTAGACCGCCAGCGCGGCCACTCCAAGCTTTGCCGCCGTTTCGGCCAGCGCCGCCCAGGTGACGCCCTGAAGCGGGATGCCGTCGCGTTGCCGGGCAGCCCGGGTGCGTGCTTCCGGCTCGCCTGGAACCAGGACCTCGCCGCCCGGCGCGGCAGGCCGCGAAGTCTTCACGTAAGCGGCATAGTCCTGAGCCGTCCGTGCGAACTGGCCGGCGCCGAAATGGCCTGGGTCGAGGTAGATGGACAACATGCCGTTGCCGATCCGCCCGCGCTTGCCGCTTGGGATGGGGCCGGAGGTCGGGCCGCCGGAGAGGCATCCGGCAAGGATTTCGCACATGAAAGCGATTCCGGAGCCTTTGTGGTCGCCAAACGCCCGCAAAGCGCCAAGGCCCTGCGCAGAGTTACGCACCGATGAGCCGGCAAGGGGGCCGTAGAGCGTCTCAGGATCGGTGGAAAGCGTGCCGTCCGGGTTGACCAGCGCACCCGGCGGCAGCGGCTTGCCGCCGTTGGATGCGACCAGCACCTTGCCTTCCGCCACGAGGGAGGTTGCGAAGTCCAAGATGAGCGGCTCCGCGCCGGGTTGCGGCGCACCCACGCACATCGGGTTGGTGGAGAAGCGGCGGTCCACGCCGCCGAACGGCGCCACCAGCTCCCCCCCGGCCACGTTGACGAAATGGATGGAGACCAGCCCGGCGGCGGCGGCCCGCTCCGCCCAGTCGCCGATGCGGCCGATGTGGCCGGAGTTGCGCAGCGCGATCACCGCCATGCCGGCCGCCTTGGCCTTGCCGATGCCGAGATCGACCGCCAGCGGGCCGATGGTCTGGCCGAAGCCGAAGCCCCCGTCGACCACGGCATGGGTCGGGCTTTCCCTCACGATCTCCAGCGTCCCGCCCGGCGTCACGAAGCCGTCCTGAAGCCATTGCACATAGCGCGGCACCCGGATGACGCCGTGGCTGTCATGACCGCTCAGGTTCGCGCCGATCAGGTGATGGGCGATCCGCTCGGCTTCAGCCCGGCTGGTGCCTGCGTTGCCGAAGATGTCGGCGATGAACCCCCCGAGCGGGATGACGGGGATGGTGACGAGGGACAGGTCGGCCATAAGGGCAGTCATCCTTCCGTGATGGCTTGGGCGAACGGCCGCCATGCTTGGTTGTCGGTCGGCAGGAGCGTCATGTCGGCCAAGGTGGCCCGCATGGGCAAGGACGCTGCGAACACAGCCGCCGCAGCCACGTCGTCCGCCTGGAGCATGAGAGCGCGGTCTTCCGGGGAGGGTGGGTTG
>CAXTTH010000393.1:0-2353 GCA_964247035.1 uncultured Acetobacteraceae bacterium | reverse complement strand
GTTCGAGGCGCTGGGCGGGCTCGGGCTATGGTCCGAGGCGCACCGGGTGATCGCCGCGGCGCGCGCCCTGCTCGGGCTGTGAGCTAGCTGCGGCGCCGGCGGGAGTTCGGCGCCTTCTGCGACTGCACCGCGGTCAGCGCGCCGCCCCCCAGCACCAGGCCTGCCGCCGCCGGCAGAAGCCAGACCGGGCGCGTGAGCAGCGCGATGGTCGGGTAGTCCCACAGCCAGTTGGACAGGTGGGTGCGCACGTAGCCCTCGACCGCCGTCATGCTGGCATGGTCGAGCCGGGCGAGCGCCTCGGCCAGCGTCATGTCCGGCGGGCCGAGGGTGCCGACGGCCACGGCGGCGACCAGCATGGCGGCGGACAGCACCGCGAGGATCTTGGCCAGCATCACGTGAACAGCCGCTCGCTCGCCTTGTCCGCGTACATGCCTGCCACCCACTCGCCGTAGCCGTTCCAGATCATGGTCGGCACCCTTTCGTCCTGGCCGATGAGCCGTTCGCTCGCCTGGCTCCAGCGCGGGTGCGGCACCGCCGGGTTCACGTTGGCCCAGAAGCCGTACTCGGAAGGCTGGATGGCATGCCACATGGTTTCCGGCTGGGTGTCCGTGAAGGACACCTTCACCAGGGACTTGCCCGACTTGAAGCCGTACTTCCAGGGCACCTGCACGCGCAGCGGCGCGCCGTCCTGCTTGGGCAGCGGCTTGCCGTACATCCCCGTCACCATGAAGGCGAGGTCGTTGCCCGCCTCCTGCATGGTGAGGCCCTCCACGTAGGGCCACGGATACAGGCTGCTGCGCAGCCCGGGCATCACGCGCGGCAGGGCCGCCGACTCGAACACCACGTACTTGGCGGAAGCCGTGGGCTGCGCCACCTTCAGCAGCGCCGGGAGCGGGAACCCGGTCAGCGGCATGGTCATCGCCCACGCCTCCACGCACCGGTGCCGGTACACCCGGTCCTCCAGCGGCACCTGTTTCAGCAGGTCCGCCACGTCCATGACGCGCGGCTTGTCCACCATGCCGGCGAACTCGATCTGCCAGGGCGACACCGGCAGGCGCTGCGCGGCCCGCCAGATCTCCTTGTCGGTCCCGAACTCGTAGAAGTTGTTGTATGTGGTGGCGTCCGCCTCGGCCGTGGCCGCCCGGCCCGGCGGATACTTCGCGTTCTGCGCCCGCGCCCCCGTCGCCAGCCCGGCCAGCATCAGGCCTGCGCCGGCCATCGCCGTGCGGCGCCCGAGCACGAGGCCCTCCGGCGTGGCCGCGCTCTCCGGCAACTCCCATCCTTTGCGGCGGTGGATGAACATGGCGGCCTTCTGTCTGTCCGACTGGCTTGAGAGATATGGGCCGCAAGCAGGCCGCGGATAGTGGCCTGCCCGGCCCTTTGCGTAAAGCCGGCGCACCATAGCCCGGCAGGCCGGGCGCGTGCGTTAACGACAGGTCATCCATGGCGCGCCGCTTCTCGATCGGATAGCGTGGCCCCGGCGGAGTCATCGACCCGCCCAGCAGGAGTGGGCCTTGATCGTGACCGTGCCGTCCCGCGTTGCCCTTCTCGCCCTGTGCGCCATGCTGGGCGGCTGCCAAACCCTGTTCGACGCCGTGGGCGTGACCGTGCCGCTCAAGGCCGGCCAGGACCGCGTGTACAACGGCAGCTACCAGGGCCGCATCACCCAGGTCGCGGCCAACGGCCCGGGCTGCCCCAGGGAGGGCGGCGAGCGGGTCATCATGGTCGGCGACGGGGTGCTCTGGTACGCCTACACGCCTGCGACGCTGTTCGAGTCGCCGGTGGCCTACGATGGCCGCATCGAAGCCGACTCCGGCGCGGCGCACATGGTCGGCCGCGTGACCGGCAACCACCTGGTCGCCACGGTGAAGACCCCGCAATGCGAGACGCGGCTCTCCATGTATTACGTCTACAACCACGGCACCTGACCAGGGGTGAAGGGGACCCCGTCCCCTTCCGGCTGAAAGTCACCCCGGCACGCCCAGATCCGTCAGCCGCTTGTACTCGTCCAGCGCGAACCGGTCCGTCATGCCCGCCACGTAGTCGCACACCGCCAGGGCCGCGCGCTGCGGGTCGCCCTGCCCCGCCCGGCCGCGCCACTCGTCCGGCAGCATCGCCACGTCCTCCGCCAGCAGGGTGAACAGCTGCTCCGTCACCCGGCGCGCCTTGCTGGACATGCGGTTCACCTGCCAGTGCCGGTACATGTGGGCGAACAGGAACTCCTTGATCGCGCAGTTCGCGTCCGCCATCGCGGCGGTGAAGCCCACCACGGGGCCCGCCAGCGCGCGCACCGCGGCAGCGTCGGCCGGACGCTGGTCCTGCAAGCGACGCCGGGTCTCGGCAGCCAGGTCGC
>CAXTTH010000392.1:0-2356 GCA_964247035.1 uncultured Acetobacteraceae bacterium | reverse complement strand
ATCTTCTTGATGGCGGAATATACCGTGATGCCGCTGCACGCGTAGGTGGCGGCGAGCGCAGGGTCGATGCTGCCGGGATCGACTAGGTGGCGCGGCTCCATGGCCAGCACGTGGGTGGCGTAGCCGCCGTTCTGGTAGATGCCGATCGAGCGGGCCTGCGCGCACAGGTTGTCCTCCTCGGCTAGGCAGCGCTCGCAATGGCCGCAGCCGACCCAGGGATAGACGATCCGCACGTCGCCCACCGCCACGCCCGCGGCGTCCGGCCCGAGCTTGGCGACGCGGCCGACGATCTCGTGGCCCATGGCGAGGGGCAGCACGACGCCGCGGTCCTTCAAGGACATGCGCTTGCCGCCGCCGATGTCGTAATAGCCGTCCCAGACGTGCAGGTCCGAGTGGCACACGCCGCAATGGGTGACTTCGAGCAGGACTTGCTGGCCGGTCGGCTCCGGCGTCGGCAGCTCGATCTCGCGCAGGTCGGCCCCGTTCTCGACCACGGCCCAGGCGCGCATTCCAGCCTCCCTCGTTCCTGGGCCGGATGACACACCCGGCGCGCTGCCGGGTCAACGCCTGCTTGCCTTTGCAAGCCCGGTTCAAGGGACTAGAAGCGTGGCATGAGCGGAAACGGCGCAGACCTCGGGGCCATTTACCAGGCCATCATCGCGATCTCGAACGAGCTGCGCTCGTTCAAGGCCGAGATGGGGGCGTTCAAGGCCGAGATGGGGGCGTTCAAGGCCGAGATGGGGGCGTTCAAGGCCGAGATGCGGGCTGAGTTCCGCGAGGTGCGTGCCGAGATCGCCGACCTGCGGCAAACGGTGCACGACTATCATGGCTCGGTCATCGGCCACGGCGTGCTGATCACCGAGCTGGACGAGCGGGTCACGCGCCTGGAACAACCGCGCGGTTAGGCCGCCATGCGCACCCACCGGATCGCCGCCATCCCCGCCGACGGCATCGGCCCCGAGGTGATCGCGGCCGGGCTGGAGGTGCTGGACACCTTGGCGGCACGCGACGGCGGCTTCGCCTTGCAAATTGACCATTACGACTGGGGCAGCGAGCGCTACCGCCGCACCGGCGCGCTGATGCCGGCGGACGGGCTGGACCAGCTTCGCACGGCGGATGCGATCTACTTCGGCGCCGTGGGCGCGCCGGACATCCCGGACCACGTGACGCTGTGGGGCCTGCGCCTGCCGATCTGCCAGGGCTTCGACCAGTACGCCAACGTCCGGCCCACCCGCATCCTGCCCGGCGTCACCAGCCCGCTGCGCCATGTGGGCGCCCGCGACCTGGACTGGCTCATCATCCGCGAGAACAGCGAGGGCGAGTATGCCGGCCATGGCGGGCGCGCCCATCGCGGCCTGCCGGAGGAGGTCGCCACCGAGGTCGCGATCTTCACCCGGGCCGGGGTGGAGCGGATCATGCGCTATGCGTTCCAGTCCGCCCAGCTCCGCCCGCGCAAACACCTCACGGTGGTCACCAAGTCCAACGCGCAGCGCCACGGCATGGTGTTCTGGGACGAGGTCGCCGCGCTGGTGGCCAAGGATTTCCCGGACGTGGCCTGGGACAAGGAGCTGGTGGACGCCATGACGGTGCGCATGGTGAACCGCCCCGGCAGCATCGACACGGTGGTCGCCACCAACCTGCACGCCGACATCCTGAGCGACCTGGCCGCGGCGCTCGCCGGCTCGCTGGGGATCGCCCCCACCGGAAACGTGGACCCGCAGCGGCGCTATCCCTCCATGTTCGAGCCGATCCACGGCTCCGCCTTCGACATCACCGGCAAGGGCGTCGCGAACCCGGTGGCGAGCTTCTGGACGGCGGCGATGATGCTGGACCATCTGGGCGAGGCGGCGGCCGGGCGGCGGCTGATGGCGGCGGTGGAGCAGGTGTGCGCCGCCGGGCTGCTGACGCCGGATTTGGGCGGCAAGGCCACCACGGCCGAGGTGACGCGCGCGGTGTGCGAGGCGATCCGCGGCGGCAACGCGTGAGCGGCCCTGCCGAAGCCGAGCTGCGCCGCCTGCTGGACATCATGGCCCGGCTGCGCGCGCCGGACGGCTGCCCCTGGGACCGGGCGCAGGACTTCGACACCATCGCGCCGTACACCATCGAGGAAGCCTACGAGGTGGCCGACGCCATCGCCCGGCGGGACTGGGCCGGGCTGCCGGACGAGCTGGGCGACCTGCTGTTCCAGGTGGTCTATCACGCCCGGCTGGCGGAGGAGGCGGGCCGCTTCGCCTTCGCGGACGTGGCGCGCGGCATCGCCGACAAGATGCTGCGCCGCCACCCGCACGTGTTCGCGGGCGCGGAAGCGGTGGCTTGGGAAACCCACAAGACTGCCGAGCGCGCCGCGCGGCAGCAG
>CAXTTH010000391.1:0-2356 GCA_964247035.1 uncultured Acetobacteraceae bacterium | reverse complement strand
TCGTCTCGGCGCCTTGCCGCCGGGCCGTGGCCAGCCGGTCGGCGTGCTGGTCCACGGCGATGATGCGCCCGGCGTTCTTCAGCCGGCAACTGGCGATGGCGAACTGGCCGACCGGGCCGCAGCCGAACACCACCACCGTGTCGCCTTCGCCCACTTCCGCCAGTTCCGCGCCGTACCAGCCGGTCGGGAAGATGTCGGAGATCAGGATGGCCTGGTCGTCGCTGACCTCGGCCGGCAGCTTGACCATGGTGGAGTACGCGAACGGGATGCGCGCCTTCTGGGCTTGCAGCCCGTTGATGGCGCCCGCCGCCGCTGGGCCGCCGAAGAAGGCGGTGCCGGCGCTGGGGCCGCCGGGGTTGGCGTTGTCGCACTGCGCCGTGTAGCCCGCGCGGCAGTAGCCGCACGACCCGCAGGAGACGGTGGAGCAGATCACCACGCGGTCGCCCACGTCGAAGTTGCGCACGTCGGCGCCCAGGGCCTCGACGACGCCGACGCCCTCGTGGCCGAGGATGGTGCCGGGCTTCATGCCGGACACGGTGCCGCGGACGAAGTGGAGGTCAGTGCCGCAGATCGCCGAACTGGTCAGGCGCACGATGGCGTCCGTCGGCAACTGGATCGTGGGTTCGGGCACCTCATCCAGACGGATGTCGCCGATGCCATGCCATACGACAGCTTTCACGAGCGCCTCCAAACTGCTGTTTCCAGCGAACGCCGGTTCCTGGGTGGGGTTGCCAGCCGCTCCTGGCCATTCTTGCGCGAGGCGGCGCGGCACGCGTCAGGCTCGCCGGAAGAAGCCCGGGCCGTCCGGCGGCTCCGCCCACGACTCCTCGACTTGGCTGACGGCCGCGTGGCGAGGCCCGCGGCGGCAGGCCCGCAACAGCTGCTGCACCGCACTGGCCTCGCCGTAAACCAGCGCCTCCACGCCCCCGTCCGGCTGGTTCCGCACCCAGCCGTGCACGCCCGCGGCCTGCGCCTGGGCCACCATCCAGTCGCGGTAGCCCACGCCCTGCACCCGCCCGGTGATCAGGAGGCGGCGCGCCCTCACCGCGCCAGCGCCATGCAGCTGGGCGGCGCCGGCGACGCCTGACGCCCGGCCATCACACGTCAACCTGGTCGAAGCCTTTGCAGCGGTACACCAGGACGGAGACCGCCCAAGCCAGGATGAACAGGACGATGATGGCGAAGCCGAGCGTCCCGGAGTTGTTGTTCAGCTCGCCGACTGCATCCCAGAACGCTCCGGTCAGGTGCAACTGGCCGCCGAGCAGCCCGAGAGCCTCCATGCCGCCGATCAGGGCTGCGACGGCGATGGACACCGCGGTGATGACGATGTTGTAGTACAGCTTCCGTATCGGCTTGGTGAACGCCCAGTCGTAGGCGCCGAGCATCAGCATCCCGTCCGTCGTGTCGACCAACGACATGCCCGCGGCGAACAGCGCCGGGAACACCATGATCGACCACAGGGAGGCGCCGTGCGCCGCCTGCGTCGCGGAAATGCCGAGCAGCGCGATCTCCGTCGCCGTGTCGAAGCCCAGGCCGAACAGGAAGCCCAGCGGGAACATCTGCCAACTGCGCGTCACCAAGCCGAACAGCGGGCGGAACAGCCGCGCCAGCAGGCCACGGCTGTTCAGCAGCATGTCGAGGTCCTCCTCCACGTAGCGCCCGCCGCGGCGCACGTGCCGGAAGGTCCGCCAGACCGACCGCAGGATGAACAGGTTGGCGGCGGCGATGGCCAGCAGGAACAGGGCGGAGATGATGGTCCCGATGATCCCGCCCACGGCCTTGAACCGCTCGAACGACCCGTTCAGCGCCGTTGCCGTGCCCGCCACGGCGATGGCGGCGATGGCGACCACGCTGGAATGGCCCAGCGCGAAGAACAGCCCCACGCTGACCGGCCGCTCGCCGGCCTGCATCAGCTTGCGGGTCACGTTGTCGATCGCGGCGATATGGTCGGCGTCGAGCGCGTGACGCAGGCCGAAGCCATAAGCCAGCAACGCCGTGCCAAGCAGCGCGGGCCGCCCTTGGAACAGGTAGAGCGCCCAAGCCCAGGCGAGCAGGTTTGCGAGGGTCAGCACGGCGTAGATGCCGGCCGCCCGGTTGCGCAGGCTGCCTTCCGCCCTGCCCTTGAACATGGCGTCGATGGCCAGCCGCCGCGCACCCATCAAGAAGGCGCTCCCCGCGCCAGCGCCATGAAGCGGGCGCTCAGGGCGATATCGGCGGCGACGTTGGCCTGGCGGGCGACGGCGTCCGCGTCCTCGCCCCACAGCTCGGCCTGGTAGCTCTCGTCCACGCAGGACAGGCCGTAGGCCTCGGCCGCGCCGACCGCGCCGCGCGCCAGGGCCAGGCCGAGCACCAGGCT
>CAXTTH010000390.1:0-2371 GCA_964247035.1 uncultured Acetobacteraceae bacterium | reverse complement strand
CTTGCAGACGGTGCTGGTCGGCTACGGCCAGGGCCGGGGCGACCTGGCGGCAGCCGTCACCGCCGAACGCCAGGCGCATGACGTGGAGCTTCGGCTGCTGCAAACGCAACTTGACGGGCAGGTGGAGCTTGCCGCCATCGAACGGCTGATCGGGGGGGAGCTGTGACACGGCCGCTGACCCTGGCCGCAGCTCTTGCGCTGGCGGGGCTCTGCGGCGCTCGTGCGCAGGAGGCGCGCCGCCCGCTGTTCTACCAGGACCCGGACGGCAAGCCGTCCTACGCGGCTGCGCCGAAGCGGACGGCCGACGGGCGCGACTACCGGCCGGTGTTCGAGGACGGTGCGGCGACCCAGGCGGCTGCGGAGCCGGCTGCCCCGCCCAAGCCGGCGAGTAGCCGGCGCATCTTGTACTACCGCAACCCGATGGGGCTGCCGGACACGTCGCCGAAGCCCAAGAACGACAGCATGGGGATGGCATACGTCCCGGTCTATGCCGACGAGGAGGGCCAGGACGACCCGCCCGGCGCCGTCCGCATCGCGCCCGGCCGCTTGCAGACTTTGGGGGTGCGGACCGAGCCGGCGGAGATGCGCCCGGCGGCGGCCCGCAGCATCCGCGCGACCGGGACGCTGCAATTCGACGAGCGGCGCCTGGTGACCGTCACGACGCGGGTGCCGGGCTGGATCGAGCGCCTGGCGGTCGCGGCGAACGGCGACCCGGTGAAGCGCGGCCAGCTTCTGGCCGAGATCTACGCGCCCGACATGGTGGCCTCCGAGGAGGAGTACCTCGTCGCCGCCCGCATGGGCAGCGCCCTGGCCGCCGCCTCTCTCCAGCGGCTGCACGCCCTCGACATCCCGGACGAGGAGATCGCGCGCCTGCGCCGGTCTGGCCGCTCCGCCAGGCGCATTCCCGTGCTGGCCCAGGCCGACGGCGTGGTGGTCGAGAAGCCGGTGCAGCAAGGCATGCGGGTGGATGCCGGCGCGGCGCTGTACCGCACTGCGGACCTGTCCCGGATGTGGCTGATCGCCCAGGTGCAGGAGCAGGATTTAGGCGCGGTGCAGCCGGGGCAGGCGGCGCGGGCCAGCTTCGTCGCGTTCCCGGGCCGGGTTTTCGAGGGCCGCGTCGATTTCATCTACCCGGCGCTGTCAACCGAGACCCGGACCGCCCGCGTGCGCATCGTGCTGTCGAACCCCGACGGGGCGCTGCGCGCCGCGATGTTCGCCAACGTCCAGATCGACGCCGCGGCGGGCGGCGCGCCGGTGCTGACGGTGCCGAACTCCGCCGTGCTCGACACCGGCCCACGCCAGGTCGTCCTCGTGGCGTCCGGGGCCGGCAGGTTCCAGCCGCAGCCTGTCCACCTCGGCATCCACGGCGATGACTGGGTGCAGGTGATCGACGGCATCAAGCCCGGCGATCGCGTGGTGGTCGGCGCCAACTTCCTGATCGACGCCGAGAGCAACCTGCGCGCGGCCCTGCAAGGCTTCGCCGACGGGGCCCGATCCCCATCGAGCAAGCCTGCCACCCAACCGGGAGCTGCACCATGATCGGCCGTCTCATCGAGCTGTGCGCCCGCAACAAGGTTCTGGTGCTGCTGGCCACGCTGATCGTGGTCGGCGTCGGCGTCTGGTCGGTCGCCAACACGCCGCTGGACGCCCTGCCGGACCTCTCGGACACGCAGGTGATCGTCTACACCGAGTATCCGGGCCAGGCGCCGCAGGTGATCGAGGACCAAGTCACCTATCCGCTGGCCACGGCGCTGCTGGCGGTGCCGCACGCCAAGGTGGTGCGCGGCTTCTCGGATTTCGGCCTGTCCTTTGTCTATGTCGTGTTCGACGACGGCACTGACCTCTACTGGGCGCGCTCGCGGGTGCTGGAATACCTGAACTTCGCGGCCAAGCGGCTGCCGGCCGGCGTGTCGCCCGCGCTGGGGCCGGACGCGAGCGGCGTCGGCTGGGTCTACGAGTACGTCGTGCTCGGGGCGCAGCGGACCCTGGCCGAGCTGCGCAGCATCCAGGACTGGATCGTCCGTTACGACCTAGTCACCGCGAAGGGCGTGGCCGAGGTCGCCAGCGTCGGCGGCTTCGAGAAGCAGTACCAGGTCGTCGTCGATCCGCAGAAGCTGCAAGCCTACGGCATCCCGCTCGACCGCGTCTCGGACGCCATCCGCGCCAGCAACAACGACGTGGGCGGCCGCACGATCGAGATGAGCGAGACCGAGTACATGGTCCGCGGCCGCGGCTATCTGCGCACCATGGCCGACCTCGGCGATGTCGTGCTGAAAGCCGACCCGGGCGGCTCCGGCGCCCCGGTGCTGCTGCGCGCCGTGGCCCGCGTCCAGCTCGGCCCCGACGAGCGCCGCGGCATCGCCGAGATGAA
>CAXTTH010000389.1:0-2376 GCA_964247035.1 uncultured Acetobacteraceae bacterium | reverse complement strand
CCTCCATGTTGTCGCCGCGCCTGCACTGGGGCGAGCTGTCGCCGGCGCAGGTGTGGCACGCGGCGGAGGGCCCAGGTGGAAAACAGGGCGGCAAGCTGGACGTGTTCCAGTCCGAGCTGCTGTGGCACGAGTTCAGCGCCAACGTGCTGTGGCACAATCCGCACGTGCCGGACGCGCCGTTGCGCCCCGAGTTCGGCCGCATCGCCTGGCGGGACGACCCGGCGGGCCTGCGCGCCTGGCAGCGCGGCCAGACCGGCGTGCCGATCGTGGACGCCGGGATGCGGCAGCTCTGGCAATGCGGCTGGATGCATAACCGGGTGCGGATGATCGCCGGGTCGTTCCTGGTGAAGCACCTGCTGATCTCCTGGGTGGACGGCGAGCGCTGGTTCTGGGACACGCTGGTGGATGGCGACCTGGCGGTGAACGCCGCCTCCTGGCAGTGGGTGGCTGGGTCGGGCATCGACGCCTCGCCGTTCTTCCGCGTGTTCAACCCGGTGACGCAGGGCGAGAGGTTCGACGCGGGCGGAGCCTACGTGCGCCGCTGGGCGCCGGAGCTGGCCGCCCTGCCGGACCGCTGGCTGCATGCACCCTGGACCGCGCCGCCCGAGGTGCTGGCCAAGGCCGGCGTGGTGCTGGGCCGCGACTACCCGAAGCCGGTCGTGGCGTTGGACGAGGGCCGCGAGCGGGCGCTGTCGGCATTCAAGGCGATCCGGCAAGCCGCATGATCATCCCGCCGGGCCAGCCGCTGCGGGTGGTGGGGGACGTGCACGGGGATTCGCGCGCCTTCGCCTTCGCGGCCGAGACGGACCGGTTCGTGGTGCAGTTGGGCGACCTCACCGACAGCGGGCCGGACAGCGCCGGCGCGCTCGAGATGGCGCTGCGCCTGGTGGACGAGGGCCGCGGCGTGTTCCTGCTCGGCAACCACGACCGCAAGCTGGGGCGCGCCCTGGGCGGCCAGCCGGTGCGGATCGATGGCCCGCTGGAGGTGACGCTGGCCTCGCTCGCGCCACGGCTGCGGGAGCGGGCGCTGGACGCGATCGAGCGCGCTCCGGCCTGGATCGTGGATGGCCGCCGGGTGTTCGTGCATGGCGGCTTCCATACGGCGATGCTGGAGCATACCCCGCCCCCGGGCCTGGGCCGGGTGGACACGCCGCTGTCCCGCGCGCTGTTCGGCCAGACCACGGGGCGCACCCAGCCGGACGGCTACCCGGAGCGGGTGCTGCGCTGGGTGGACCGCATCCCGGAGGGGGTGACGGTGTATTGCGGCCATGACCGCCGCAGCACGGACGGCCGCCCCTACGTCCGGTCCGGCAGCGAGGGCGGCCGGGCGGTGTTCCTGGACACCGGCGCGGGCAAGGGCGGCCATCTCTCCTGGATCGACCTGCCGGCGGAGTGAGGCGGACATGACGCTTCCGTGTGCCGCCGATCCGGCCGCCGCCTCAACCGTTGCCCAACGGCCGCCAGAGACCCGGCGGCAGCATGGGAGACACAGCATGAGTGGCAGCGCCTTGGCGTCGCAGATCAAGGAACACATGGCGGTCGTCGGCAGCGACGGCGGGCATGTCGGCACGGTGGACAAGCTGGACGAGGACCGCATCAAGCTGACCAAGCAGGACGACCCGGGCGGCCGCGCGCTGCACCACCACTACCTGCCGGTCAGCGCCGTCGCCGCGGTGGAGGATGGCGAGGTGCGGCTCACCATGGACGCGCACCGCGCCCGGGAGCTGGCGACCATGACCGGCGCGTCGGGCTCCACGCACGGCATGGGAAGCATGGGGGCGGTCTAGGCCTCCTCAATCGAGCGCCTGCGGCTCCGGCTCCTCCAGGAACGCCGCCACCTCGTAGATAAACTGCATGCGGTTCTTCTCCAGGATGACGGTGTGCGTGCCTTCACCCAGCTGCACCCAGCGCTTGTAGGGCGTGTGGGTCAGTTGGGCGAAGTAGCCTTCGGTTTGATAGGTCGGCAGGTCGGCGTCCCACTCGGCATGGATTAGCAGGGTGGGCACGCGGATGTCGGAGGGCTGGTAGAGCGGCTTGCCGGCCAGCCAAAAGTCCCGGCTGTCCTGCGCCACGCCGTTGGGCGCGCGCAGCACCGGCGGGTTCTGCGCGGCGCCCGCCGGGTCGGTGGCGAAGGTGGCATCCGCCCACTGGTCGAACCAGCCGGGCGGGATGAGGGCGGCCTTCTGGTCTTCCGGCACCCCCATCAGCCAACGCGCCCGGGTCGCGTCCCGGGTGACGGTGCGGTAGGCGCCGAGCACGGGCGCGTCGGGCGGGACGCCGGCGGTGCTCAGCCACTGCGGCGCGTACAGCACCAGGCGCGCCACCTTGTCGTTATGGGTGGTTGTGTAGAGGCCCATGATGGAGGTGCCCCAGGAC
>CAXTTH010000388.1:0-2395 GCA_964247035.1 uncultured Acetobacteraceae bacterium | reverse complement strand
GCTGCACGTGCAGGCCGGTTCGGGCCATGTCAGCATGTTAACGCTCGCACCATAGTTCGGATGAGCCGAATTGACCAAAGTGCGGCATGATGCGGAACGTCTTGGAGATCAGCGCCGCTTCAAGCCCGTGCCAAGCCGATGATCGCCGAACCGCCGACAGCCCGCTGGCCCGAACGAGGGAGGCCCCCACCATGGTCATGCCGCATCCAAGACCGTGCCGGACCGGCCTGCACGTGCAGCTGCCCTCTGCGCGACTGGCCTGCACGTTCCTTGGCGTCCTCCTGCTGAGCGGCGCGGCACGGCCGCAACCGTCGCCCACGTTCCGCAGGAGCCTCGCCGCGCAGGCGGCGCGGCGGTTTCCGCAGCCCGTGCGCGCCGGCGACCTGATCGGCCGGACAGTGCTGCGGCCAGCGGAAAGCCAGCCAGTGCTGGGGCACGTGGCCCAGATCGTGCGATCCGGCGACGGGGCCGTGCTGGTCGTGGTCGCGTATGGCGGGCTGTTCGGCATCGGCGCCCGGCCGATCGCGGTGCCGGTCGATGCCGTGGCGCTGCTCGGCGTGGACCTGGAGATCGTCGATTTCACGCCGGCCCAGCTGCGAGGCTTCCCGACCTTCGGGGCCGCCGGGTCGATTCCTCTCGCGCCGGACGACACGATCCGCGTAGGCCTCGCAAAGCCCTCGCACTGACGCAGCCGCCCCATCCCACTTCAGGAGCCGCCATGAGCGCCGATGCCTTGGACAACCCGCCAACCGCTGCTCCCAGCGGTCGCCGGATGCACCCGGCGCCCGTGCGGATCATGCACTGGACCAACGCGGTGGCGATGATCGTGATGATCGCCTCCGGCTGGGGCATCTACAACGACGACGTCATCATCAATGGCCTGCACTTCAGTCGTTTCCTCCGCTTGGGCAGTTGGGCGGCGCAGAGCCTGCTGTGGCACTTCGCCGCCATGTGGCTGCTCGTGCTTAACGGGCTGGCCTACCTAGCCTACGGCGCCGTCACCGGGCGGCTGCGCGACCGGCTGCTGCCGATCCGCGTGCGCGACGTGATCAAGACGGTGCGCGACACGCTGCGCTTCCACGTCGATCACAGCGACCTCACCACCTACAACGCGGTGCAGAAGATCCTCTACATCGTCGTCATCCTGGCCGGGGTGTCGCAGGTCGTCACCGGCCTGGCGATCTGGAAGCCGGTGCAGTTCTCCGGCCTGGTGGCGCTGCTCGGCGGCTTCCAGGGCGCCCGGCTGGTCCACTTCCTCGGCATGTCGGCGATCGTGGGCTTCCTCGCCATCCACGTGGCGCTCTCGCTGCTGGTGCCGAGCACGTTGTGGGCCATGCTGTCCGGCGGCCCCCGGCTGGCCAAGGGGAGGCCAAGCTGATGCGCTCGCCGTTCCGCCCGGCCAAGCTGCCGGACCCGGCGGTGCTGGACGACCACCGCCCGCTGATCCGCTCGCTGGAACGCCGTGGCTTGGTCCGCGGCGGCCTCTCGCTCGGCGCCTTGGCCATGCTGACCGGGTGCGACGTGAGCACGTCCGGCGCGGTGGAGCAGGGCCTGCGCGCGATCTCGGCGTTCAACGACGGCATCCAGGCGCTGCTGTTCGACCCGACCCACCTGGCGCCCACCTATCCGGCCTCGCTGGTACTGAAGCCGCCCAAGTTCAACGCCTACTACGACATCACCGACGTCAAGCCCGTGGATGCGGCGAGCTGGAAGCTGGAGCTGTCCGGGCTGATCGCGGACAAGCGGCCCTGGACGGCGCAGCAGATCGCGGCCCTGCCGCAGGCCGACATGGTCATCAAGCACATCTGCGTCGAAGGCTGGGACTACATCGGGCAATGGTCCGGCCCCACGCTGCGCAGCTTCCTGGAGCGCGTGGGCGCGGACACGCGGGCCAAGTACGTCGCCTTCAAGACGGCCGACGACTACCCGAGCAGCATCGACATGGCCACGGCGCTGCACCCGCAAACGCTGCTGGCGACGCGCTACGCCGGCGAGACGCTGGCCGACCCGTTCGGCTTCCCGCTGCGGCTGCGCATGGCCACCAAGCTCGGCTACAAGAACCCGAAATGGATCACCGCGATCGAGGTGACAAACACGTACCCGGGAGGCTATTGGGAAAGCCAGGGATTCGGTTGGTTTGCAGGAATCTGACGCGGGCCAGTTTCGCAACCTGGGTCAGGTCGCCATTGCCCCTGCCTTGCTCCCTTTCCCGCTGACGGGTGAGGGCTGGGGTGAGGGCGCTGCCCGCTGATCGCTGCGTGGCTGAAGACGATGCGCAGCTTTGTTGTTCTACGGCGAACAGGCGACCGCCTCCTGGCCCGCAACAAGGCTTGGCCGGCGCCGTCCGCCCGCACGAACGCCTGCTGCGCGTGGGCCGGGCCGGGTGCCACCAGCG
>CAXTTH010000387.1:0-2401 GCA_964247035.1 uncultured Acetobacteraceae bacterium | reverse complement strand
GTGCTGGTGCACGCGCTGCGCAACGCGCTGATCCCCGTGGTCACGGTGATGGCGCTGAGCTTCGGCAGCCTGTTCAGCGGCGCGCTGGTGACGGAGACGATGTTCGCCGCCCCCGGCATGGGCAAGATGATCTATGACGCCATCCTCGGCAACGACTTCAACCTGGCGCTCACCGGCCTGCTGTTCGCCACTCTCGTCACCTTGCTGAGCAACTTGGCGGCCGACCTCGCCTATGGCTGGCTCGACCCGCGGATCAGCCTGTGAGTGCGGTCATGACGGCCGAGCGCGCCGTTTCGCCCTGGCGGCTGCGCTGGCGGCGATTCCGCAGCCACCGCGCGGGAATGGCCAGCCTGGCGGTGCTGGCGCTGCTGCTGCTGTTCGCCCTGGCCGCCTGGCCCATGGCGGCCTGGCTGGGCATCGACCCCTACGAGACCGACCTGTTCTCGCAATACGGCCCGCCCTCGCCGCAGCACCCGCTGGGCACGGACGACGCGGGGCGCGACGAGCTGGTGCGGCTGATGCTGGGCGGCCAGGTGTCCTTGCTGGTGGGCGTGCTCTCGACCGTGTTCGGCAGCGCGGTCGGGCTGCTGGTCGGCGTGGTGGCGGGCTACCTCGGCGGGCGCACGGACGGGCTGCTGATGCGCTTCACCGACGGGGTGATCGCGCTGCCGTTGCTGCCGTTGCTGATCGTGCTCGGCGCGCTGGACCTGACCAAGCTCGGCTTCTCCGCCGACTTCGCCCGCTCGCCGGCCGCCGGGTTCTGGCGCGTGGTGGTGATCATCGCGCTGGTCGATTGGACCGGCATCGCGCGCCTCACCCGCGCCGCCACGCTGGCGCTGCGGGAGCGGGACTACGTGCGCTCCGCCCGGGCCAGCGGCGGGAGCGCCGCCTACGTGATGGCGTCGCACATCCTGCCCAACGTGGCGACGCCGCTGATCGTGGCGGTGACGCTGACGGTGGGCCGGGTGATCCTGTTCGAGAGCGTGCTGAGCTTCCTGGGCTTCGGCATCGTGGTGCCCACGCCGTCCTGGGGCAACATGCTGAACAACGCGCAGGAGCTGGTGAACACCGACCCGGCGCTGGCGATCTACCCGGGGGCGCTGATCTTCGTGACGGTGATCGCGGTGAATTTCCTGGGGGATGGGTTGCAGCATGCGTTTGATCCGCGGAGCGAGCGGTAGGTCAGATAATAAGGAGAGGTAAACCCGCGTTTTCCAGTCGATTCGGTCATCTATTATTTAGTCATCAAAACTATAGCCAACGATGGTCAGCTTGAGCGGGGGATTGCTGTGAGTAATGAAGTGGATGTGCTTTCCCTTGGGATCGATCCACTCGAACCGGCATGGCGCCTCGCCACCTTGACCGCATGAGTCTGTCTCGGAAAAATTGCGGCAAACCTCTGTGTCAATACCTATGTCTTGCTTACAATACGCGTATTGGGTCCTCGCCTGTGGGAGCGGTCGGTAACCGTTTTTTATCAATGTGTTGCGACTAACTTGATAAGCCTCTCCGATTACCATGATATAGGTTGGCTCCTTCGATTGAACTTTTGACGCTGCGACCAGGAGCAGCGTCACGTATATCCAAAATTTCATGGTGTTTGAAACCCCTTCATTCCAAACTATCTAGGCCCTGTTAGGACTTGGGGTATATTCTTATTTCGGTTGGATGGATGACGACAGGCTGTATGGCGTCCTGACGGATGCGGAGTGGGCACGGGTTGAGCCGCTGGTTGAGGCGGTTCGGCCGCGCGGCAAGACGGAGCCGCACGAGTTGCGGCGCACGGTGGAAGCGGTGATCTGGCGGCACGAGAACGGTGCCAAGTGGCGAGCGGTGCCAGCCGAGCTTGGTCCGTGGTGGATGGCGGCCCAGTGCTGGAATTGCTGGTTCCACGCAGGCGCCTGGGGGCGCTTGTTTGCCCTGGCGCAACAGCATGGCGGCGGGGCGAAGCTGGGCATGGCGTTCCTGGGCGGCAGCACCATTCGCGCCCATCGGTGTGCGGCAGGTACGGCCAAAAAGGGGGGACCAGCGCCGAGCGGGACCAGCGCGAGGCGCTCGGCCGCTCGCGTGGCGGCTTTGGCACCAAGGCGGCAGCGATAGCCGACAGCCACGGACGGGCCATCGGGTTCGTCCTGGCTCCAGGCCAGGCGCACGAGGCGCCGCTGGCGCCCGCGTTGCTGGCCAAGCTGCCAGGCAACCCGCTTTGGGTGGCGGCTGACAAAGGCTACGCGTCAGACGCAGTGCGTAGCCAGGTCTGGGACATCGGCGCGCGGCCTGCCATCCCAGCCAAACGCGGCCAGGCTGGCGTGCGCTGCCCGGACTGGATTTACAAGCACCGCAACGAAGTCGAGCGCCTGTGGGGCAGGCTGAAGGAATGGCGGGCCGTGGCGACCCGATACGA
>CAXTTH010000386.1:0-2406 GCA_964247035.1 uncultured Acetobacteraceae bacterium | reverse complement strand
CCGCATGGCCGCGGCGGGGTGGACGCGGCGATGGACTGGCTGGCGGACGCGGCGTAGGGCGGCTGCCCAGGCCGAAGCCTTCGCGCGCGCTGCCCAGCCTTCGCCTCGAAAGCGCGCCAGCCGAATAAGGCAGGCGTGATGACGGTCGTGTTGGAATTAAGGCAGTTCGCTCTCATATCCGTTCAGGCGGGGGCGTGACCATGGCTGGACGCCTTCACAGGCCATCAAGGGGAAGGGCGGCAGGCATTGGTTGCGTTGGACGAAGGGGTTTTCCGTGAGGTTGGCGGGGTTTTCCGTCAAGGCCGCCGCCTGTCTGACAAGATACTCGTCGCTTTCCACCATGCCTGCGACGTCGACGACTTCGTGGTGGCGGATTGCCTGCTTCGCACGCTGGACCTGATGCTGATGCGACGCCCGCCGCCCGGGGACGTGGGCCGCCGCCGCAGCATCGAAAGCCTGGTCGCGGCCCATGAGCGGCTGTGGCACCTGCGCAACCCTGATACCGACGGGTAGTACGGCCGCCAGGCCTTGCAGGACGACTTGCCTGGCTGGCCTCATGGCGCCTCGCCGGCCTCGCGCAGCACGCGCAACGCGGCCTGCGCATCCTCGGCCGGCACCGCCAGCCGGCGAGGGATTGCGCCGATGCTGCCTTCCACCGCGCTCACATGCCCGTCGAGCACGACGGGGATGATTCCGGCGTCCGCCAGCAAGGCCATAAGGAAGCTGAGCCGGACAGGATCGTTGGTGGCCGCGATGACGTGCATGGGATGACCTGTTGGGACCTGGCGGCATTGGCTTACCTTGACCGGTTTTCCGGGCCACCGATATCATCGCTGCGAACACTGCCCGATGCCACGCCTTCCACGACCCGGAGTTCCCCGTTTGGGCGTTGTTGCAAGCCTGCCTCTCATCGACCGTGCGCCTCACCCGGACGAGTCCGGCAATGCCGACGCGCTGGCTCGGTTGTCGCGGTTGATCGCGGAGGACATGCTGGCCTGCAACCGCGCCGTGATCGGGCGGATGGACAGCCCGGTCTCGCTCATCCCTCAACTGGCCGCCCACATCGTGGCGGCTGGGGGCAAGCGCTTGCGTCCGATGCTGACCTTGGCGACGGCGCGGATGTGCGGCTATGGCGGGCAGCGGCACGTTCAATTGGCGGCGTGCGTCGAGTTCATCCATACGGCCACCCTGCTGCACGACGACGTGGTGGACGAGAGCGTGCTGCGCCGCGGGCTGGCCAGCGCCAACGCGATCTTCGGCAACCAGGCTTCCGTCCTGGTGGGGGATTTCCTGTTCGCCCGCGCGTTCCAGCTCATGGTGGAGGATGGGTCGCTCGAAGTGCTGGCCATCCTGTCCCGCGCCGCGGCCACCATCGCCGAGGGCGAGGTGCTTCAACTGACCATCCAGAACGACCTTTCCACCTCGGAGACGCGCTACCTGGACGTGATCGGCGGCAAGACCGCGGCCCTGTTCGCCGCGGCATGCCAGGTGGGCGGGGTGGTGGCCGGCAGCCCGGCGGCCGAGGTCGCGGCGCTGGCGGAGTACGGCACCAATCTCGGCATGGCGTTCCAACTGGTCGATGACGCGCTGGACTACGCGGCGGACCAGCGCGTCCTGGGCAAGACGGTCGGCGACGATTTCCGCGAGGGCAAGGTCACCTTGCCGGTGCTGGCCGCCTACGAGGCCGGCACGCCTGCCGAGCGAGCCTTCTGGCGGCGCACCATAGAGCGGTCCGAGCAGGCGGATGCCGACCTGGATTATGCGCTGGGGCTGATGGAGCGGCGCGGCGCGCTGGCCACCACCGTCGCCTGCGCCCGCCGTTTCGCCGATTCCGCGCAGCGTGCGCTCGGTGCGTTTCCGCCCGGCGAACTGCAGCGCTGCCTGTACGATATCGCGGACTACACGGTGAGCCGGGTCGCTTGACCGGGCTGGCTGCGCCGCTCGAGGAATTGGCCCTCCGTTAGGTTGCGCCTTCGCCCGGCACGGCGACGCCGCCGGTGATCCGCTGCTAGTCCGTCCGTTCGCGTTCCCCGGCCGGCCCAGGCTTGCGGACGGGCTTTCCTGGCGCCTGCTGCTCCTTGCGCCGCCGCAGGTTGGCCCGCAGCGCCGCCGCTTCCCGGGCCCGGCGGGCTGCCAGGTCCGCCGCAGCCCGCATGGTCAGCTGCGGCCCGTCGTCAGCCATGCCGAGCCGACAGCGCCCGCGCCGCCCAGCGGCTGGCAGCTTCGGCCTGCACCCTGGCGATGCGCTGCGGCGGCCTATCGGGCGCGATCACGATGGGCCTACCAGGTGCTTGCGCGGGTCCACCTCGTCCGCCGGCGCCCACTGCCGCAGCAGGGCCTCGAGCGCGTCGTCGGCGTCCGGCAGCCCCAGCTTCAGCGTCACCAACTGGTCGCCGGCCGGCCGGG
>CAXTTH010000385.1:0-2407 GCA_964247035.1 uncultured Acetobacteraceae bacterium | reverse complement strand
GCTGGGGCCCTAGCAGGGACCCAATTCCCCGCCCCAGCCGCGGGGGCGGGCGCTACGCCGAGGATTGCGACGCCGAGCCGGCGCCGGCCCCGGCCAGGCCGGCCTGGCGGCGGCCCACGGACCGCCCGGCCGCCGCCAGGACGGCCTGGCCGGGGCCGGCGCAGGCTCGTCGTCGAAATCCTCGGCGTAGAGCACGCCCACGAGGCTGGGGCGGGGAATTGGCTCCATGCTAGTACACCAGCTCCTCG
Organism: uncultured Acetobacteraceae bacterium; assembly: GCA_964247035.1. Classification (GTDB taxonomy): domain Bacteria; phylum Pseudomonadota; class Alphaproteobacteria; order Acetobacterales; family Acetobacteraceae; genus LMUY01. The sequence goes on along the minus strand of CAXTTH010000385.1, from coordinate 2,159 downwards.
TCCTTGCCTTCGCTGATCTCGATGGAGCCGGACGCCGCCAGCTCCTTCGCCATGGCCACGATGCCGGCCTGCGCCTCATCCACGTCGCGCAGCTTCACCGGGCCGAGGTTCTCGATGTCGTCGCGCAGCATCTTGGCCGCGCGCTCGGACAGGTTCTTGAAGAACAGGTCGCGCAGCTTCTCGGACGCGCCCTTCAGCGCCACCGGCAGCTTCTCCTTGTCCACCGCGCGCATCAGCCCCTGCACCGCCATGGGCGAGAGCCGGGCCAGGTCGTCGAAGGTGAACATCAGCGCCTTGATGCGCTCGGCCGACTCGCGGTTGCGCTCCTCCAGCGCGGCCACGAAGCGGGTCTCGCTGGCGCGGTCCAGGTTGTTGAAGATCTCCGCCATCAGCTCGTGCGAGTCCCGCCGGGCAGTGCGCGCGAGGTTGGACATGAACTCGGACCGCAGCGTGCGCTCCACCCCCTCCAGCACGTCCTTCTGCACGCTCTCCATCCGCAGCATCCGCATCACCACCTCGATGGAGAAGCTGTCCGGCAGCAGCACCAGCACGCGGGCGGCGTGCTCCGGCTTCACCTTGGACAGCACCACCGCCACCGTTTGCGGGTATTCGTTCTTGAGGTAGTTCGCGAGCACCGCCTCGTGCACGTTGCCCAGCTTGTCCCACATGGTGCGCCCGGCCGGGCCGCGGATTTCCTCCATGATCTGCGCCGCCCGCTCCCGCGGCAGGGCGCGCTGCAGCAGCCGCTCCGTGCTTTCCATGCTGCCGACCAGGTGGCCCATGCCGCCCATGCTCTCGCCGAACTCCAGGCACAGCTGCTCGACAGCCTCGGCGCGGACGGTGCCGAGCTGCGCCATGGCGGTCGAAACCTCCTTGATCTCGTCCTCGTGCATCATGCCGAACAAGCGGCTGGACTGCTCCTCGCCCAGCGCCAGCATCAGCAGCGCGGCCTTCTGCGCGCCGGAGTAGGCGACGTTGCCCATGGCCGCCATCAGCCCACCGCCTCCTTGGCCATCCAGCCGCGCATCACGGCCAGGCTTTCGTCCGGATGCTTGTCCACCAGCTCGGACACCTGGCGCAGGGACGAGGCGCGCATGGCGCCCTCGACGTTGCCGAGGCGGATCATGCTCTCATCCTGGCCGGACCCATCCGGCCCGGCCAGGGCCAGCATGACGCCGCGCTCGGCCTGGCCCACCCGCAATGCCGCCGTCTCCGGGCTGCCTGGCCCAGCGAGCGCCAGCCCGCCGGCCAGGGCGTCCACGCCAAGCGCCGCCGGGTTGGCGGTCAGCCGCAGCACCATCGGCCGCAGCACCAGCAGCAGCGCCAGCAGCGCCACGACTGCCAGCACCCCGGTCTGGCCCAACCGCATCAGGTCGGACTTGTCCAGGTGCAGCCCGAGCAGGCCCGGCGCTGCGGGTTCCGCCACCTCGTCCATGTCGGCGAAGCGCAGGCTCACCACCTCCACCTTGTCGCCGCGCTTCTCGTCGTAGCCCACGGCGCTGCGGGCCAGGGCGGCGATGCGGCTCAGCTCGTCCGGCGTGCGGTCCTGCCAGGTTACGGCGCCATCCGCGCCGTGCACCTGCACCTGGTCCACCAGCACGCCCAGGGTGATGCGGCGGATCAGCGGCTGGTCCCGCACCACGGTGCGGACCGTCTTGCCCACCTCGAAGTTCGTCGTCTCCTCCGAGCGCTGCTCCTGGCTGCCGGCCGGGTTGGCGCCGGCGTCCGCATTGGGCAGGTTGTTGCCGACGCTGACGGTGGCGCTGGCCTCCGTGTTGCGGTTGCTGGTGGTGTTGTTCTGCGTGGAGCGCTCCACCTTGCCGTCCGGGTCGAACTTCTCCTGCGTCTCGCGCACCTGGTCGTAGTCCATCTCGACCGCCGTCTCCGCCCGCACCCGGCCTGCCCCCAAGGTGCGCTCCAGCATGTCCTCCACAGCGTGGGACAGGCGTTGCTCGGTGGCCGCGCGCAGCTCCGCCGCCGCCCCCTCGGCGCCCGTCTGCGGGTCCCCGGCGCGGGCGAGCAGGTTGCCCCGGCTGTCGATCACGCCCACGTTCTGCGGCCGCAGCCCCGGCACCGCCGAGGCCACCAGGTTCAGCACCGCCTGCACGCCGGCGCGGTCCATGCGGCCCCCCCCCCCCAAGGGGAGCCCGCCGCGGGCC
>CAXTTH010000384.1:0-2424 GCA_964247035.1 uncultured Acetobacteraceae bacterium | reverse complement strand
CATGAAGAAAGCCGCCGCCCTCGGCCGCTTGACCCTGCCGGGCGGCGACAGCCGGACCCACCTGCCCGCCCCGGCGCCGGCCGACCTGAGAGCCGCAGCCGATGGCGGCTGCATCGACATCCCGGCTGGCCTGCGGGTCGCCACGCTCGAGACGTACCGCAACACGTCCGTGGCGGTGGTTGGCGGGGTGCGGCTGACCATCCCCAACATCGACTTCCGATCGGTGGAGACCTCCAGCCCGCTCCCTGGCCCGCTTCCTGGCGGCTACGCCGACGCCAGCCGCGCCGCGATGGGCGGCGACGCCGGCCAGGCCCTCGAGATCCTGGAGGACAGCCGCATCTCGCCCCAGTTGCGCGAGCGCATGTGGCACAGCTCCGACGACCCGGCCTCCGTGCTGCCGGAGCGCAGCCCGCTCGCCGCCGAGCTGGCCCGCCATCCGCTCCAGCCAGCCCAGCTCCGCATCGTCGATGCGGCGGGCGTCATCCTGGCCGAGCAGCGGCTCGACGAGCCGCTGGCGAAGGTGGAGCGGGCGGGATGGCCCGGCCTGTCCGCGCCGACCTACCTGCTCACCGTCGATCACTCGACCGGCATGGGCAGCTACGCCGGGCTGAGCACGACGCTGCTCGTGCCGGGCAGGTCCGGGCTTGATCCGATGACCTATGCCGCACCCGGCGGGCGTTCCGGCGTCCTGCGGCTGGGCGAGAGCCTCAAGACAGGCTGGCAAGCCGTGCCCGGGCGCTCCGGCGGCGCCGACGAGCTGGAGCAGGCCTTGTGCCGCCCGGACGACAAGGGCGGCTTCACGATCACCTACGAAACCTACCGCGCCGTCAACGGCGCTTGGCAGTTGGCATCGCGGCAGGAGCCGGGCTACTGGGACAACGAGGCGTTCCCGCCCCGCTCGGCGTTTCCATGACGCTCCCACCCTCATGACGCTGCCACCCTGGCGCGCCGCCGGCAATGCCGTTACATCCGGCCAACTGCAACGGAGAGTGCCGCCATGGCCGTGAAAGTCGCCATCAACGGGTTCGGGCGCATCGGCCGCCTGGTGCTGCGCGCCATCGTCGAGAGCGGACGCACCGACGTGGAGCCGGTCGCCATCAACGACCTCGGCAGCGTGGAGGCCAACGCCCACTTGTTCCGCTACGACAGCGTGCATGGCCGCTTCCCCGGCAGCGTCACCGTCGATGGCAACGCCATCACCATCCATCATAACGGCCGCAGCTACGGCCCCATCGCCGTCAGCGCCGAGCGCGACCCGGCCAAGGCGCCCTACCAGGGCGTCGATGTCGCGATGGAGTGCACCGGGCTGTTCACCAAGAAGGAGGACGCCGCCAAGCTGATCGCCGCCGGCGCGCGCAAGGTGCTGATCTCGGCGCCCGCGGACGGCGTGGACGCGACCATCGTGTTCGGGGTCAACCAGTCGATCATCACCCGCGACATGACGGTGATCTCCAACGCCTCCTGCACCACCAACTGCCTCGTCCCCATGGTCAAGGTGCTGCACGAGACGTTCGGCGTGGTGCGCGGCTTCATGGTCACCATCCACTCCTACACCGGCGACCAGCGCACCGTGGACACGCTGCACAAGGACCTGCACCGCGCCCGCGCCGCCGCCGTGTCCATGATCCCGACCTCCACCGGGGCCGCCAAGGCCGTCGGCCTGGTGCTGCCGGAGCTGAAGGGCAAGCTCGACGGCACCTCCATCCGCGTGCCCACCCCCAATGTCAGCCTCGTCTCGCTGGACGCGAACCTGGCCCGCCCGGCGAGCGTGGCCGACATCCACGCCGCCATGCAGGCCGCCGCGGAAGGCCCCATGCGCGGCATCCTGGAGTTCAGCACCGAGAAGCTGGTCAGCAGCGACTTCAACCACGTCGCCGCCTCCTGCTCGTTCGACGCGACGCAGACCGCCTCCATCGACGGGGGCGCCATGGTCCGCGTGGCCGGCTGGTACGACAACGAGTGGGGCTTCAGCTCGCGCATGAGCGACACCGCCGCCCTGTTCGGCAGCCTGTAGCCGTGGCCCACCGCACGCTGGACGGCGTGGACGTGCGCGGCCGCCGGGTGCTGCTGCGCGCCGACCTCAACGTGCCGGTGCGCGACGGCGTCATCACCGACCTCACCCGCATCGAGCGGCTCTCCCCCACCATCCGCGAGCTGGCCGACGGCGGCGCGCGCGTCATCGTGTTCAGCCATTTCGACCGCCCCAAGGGCAAGCGCGTGCCGCACATGTCCCTGGCCCCCATGGCCGTGGCGCTCGCCGCCGTGCTGGGCCGCCCGGTGGCCTTCGCCGAGGACAGCACCGGCCCCGTCGCCCACGCCGCCGCCGAAGCGCTGGGCGACGGCGAGGTGCTGCTGCTCGAGAACCCCCGCTACCACCCCGGCGAGGAGGAGAACGCCCCGGCGCTCGCCCGCGAGTTCGCCGCC
>CAXTTH010000383.1:0-2424 GCA_964247035.1 uncultured Acetobacteraceae bacterium | reverse complement strand
TATGCCGGCCGTAGCGGGCAGCGAAGCCGCGTGCGCCATCGGCGGCGCGGGAAAGCGCGTCGGCGCCGTTGCCGGCGCGCCCGCCGATCTCGGCGCGGACCAGCCCGGCGATGCCGTCGATCTCCACGGCGGGCAACTCGCCCCGCATGGCCCGGTAAAGGCGCTCCCGCCACTCGCGGCGGATGTCGGGCGGCGCTTTCGGCCATAGATCCAGCAGCCCGTCCGCGAGCTGGCCCATCGCATCCTCGGCCCGCATGGAGGAGCCGGGTGCGCGTTCCACAAGATCGCGGAATGCCGCATGCTCGGCCTGCCGGGTTGCGAACTGGACGGCGACATCCTCCCGCAACTCGCCGATCAGCTCCTGCACCGCCTGCACCAGGCCTTCGGGCACGACGCGCGCGTCGATGATGGGAATGCGCGTCAGGCCATGCTTCCAGGTGCTGCCGTCGAGGACGTGGGGGTTGCCGTCCCGGTCCAGCGTCAGGTCCTCGACAAGGCGGGTGGCGCCCTCGAAGGCCGCCCGGCCGTAGCGGCGGAGCAGGACGGCCAGCGCGTCGCGCTCCGGCTGCGGCAGCGCGTCCCACCCGGTCCGGCCCGCCGCCAGCAAATCCTGGCCGGCCCACAGGCGGACGGCGGCCGCCAGGGCCAGTTGCAGCGTCGCCGAGGTGACTGGGCCGGTGTCGTCGTAGCCCAGGACGCGCTCGCCGTTCACCAGCAGGCCGCGCGGGCAGCGGAACGCTGCCATGTAGCCGCCGAGCTGCGGGCGATGCTTCTGCAAGCTGCGCTCGACGGTCGCCTTGTCTTCGATGATGAAGCAAACGCCGGGATAGTCCCGGACTTGCACCCGGTAGTCGGGGCGGAGGCTGTCCTTGCCCTTGTTGTAAACCCGCTCCGTGGCACCGTAGCCGAGCGCGTCCAGCAGCAATCCGCTCACGCGCAAATCGACGACGTCGGCCTCGTCGCCGGCCCGGGCCGAGTCTGGCAAGGCAAGGTAAGCCGTAAGCGAGCCGGCTGCGTGAAAGCTGTCCTTGGCGAGGGGGCCGATGAAGGCTTGGGCGAAGTCCTTGGTGTCCACGGCATCCTTCCGGCCTTCCGCCTGAGCGGCGGGGTCTTCCTCGTGTAGGCGACGGGCCATTCCGCCGCTAGATGCTGGCCTTGCCCGCCGCGTCCCGGTAAGGTGCTGGGCCCGCATGGACGCCCCCAGATGCCCGACTACCGCGACACCGTGTTCCTGCCCACGACCCCGTTCCCGATGCGCGGGGACCTGCCGAAGCGCGAGCCGGCCATCCTGGCGCGCTGGGAGGCCATGGACCTGTGGCAGCGCAGCCGCGCCGCTGCCGCCGGGCGGCCCACCTTCGTGCTGCATGACGGGCCGATCTACGCCAACGGCAACGTCCATATCGGCCATGCGCTGAACCGCATCCTGAAGGACGTCATCCTGCGCGCCCACCGCATGGCCGGGTTCGATGCGGGCTACATCCCCGGCTGGGACTGCCACGGCCTGCCGATCGAGTGGAAGGTGGAGGAGGAGTACCGCCGCACCGGCCGCGACAAGGACGCGGTGCCGGTGCTGGATTTCCGCGCCGAATGCCGCGCCTACGCCCAGCACTGGCTGGACGTGCAGGTTCCCGAGTTCCGCCGCCTGGGCGTCACCGGGGACTGGGCCGGCCGCTACGCCACCATGGATTTCAGCGCCGAGGCCGCCATCGCCGGCGAGATCGGCAAGTTCCTGCTGAACGGCGCGCTGTACCGCGGCCTGCGCCCGGTGATGTGGTCCACCGTCGAGAAGACCGCGCTGGCCGAGGCCGAGATCGAGTACCACGACCATGCCAGCGATACCGTCTGGGTGCGCTTCCCGGTCATGGCGGGGCCGCTGGCGGGCACCTCCGTGGTGATCTGGACCACCACGCCGTGGACCATCCCGGGCAACCGCGCGCTCGCCGCCGGGGCGGGAATCGACTACGCCCAGCTACGGGTGGACAGCGTGGCGGACGGCTCCCTGGCGCGGCCCGGCGAGGTCATCCTGGTGGCGCTGGACCTGGTGGGTTCCGTGTGTGCCGCCCTCGGCATCGCCACCCACCACCTGCTGCAAGTGGTGCATGGCGCGGACCTGGCCGGCACGCTGTGCGCCCATCCGCTGCGCGGCTTCGGCTACGACCATGACGCGCCGATCCTGCTCGGCGACTTCGTGACCGCCGAAGCCGGCTCCGGCCTGGTGCACCAGGCGCCCGCGCATGGCGAGGAGGATTTCGCGCTGTGCCGCGCCCACGGCATCGCGGTGCCGGAAAGCGTGATGGAGGACGGGCGCTATGCGGCGGACGTGCCGCTGTTCGCCGGCACCCACGTGTTCCGCGCCACCATGCCGGTGGCGGCGGCGCTCGGGGCGGCGGGCGGGCTGATCGGGCAGGGCAAGCTGGTGCATTC
>CAXTTH010000382.1:0-2428 GCA_964247035.1 uncultured Acetobacteraceae bacterium | reverse complement strand
CCAGCCAGCCGCCCCACAGCGCGGCCGACGCGCCCAGGAACACGATGCCCAGCTCGAACCCCACCACCAGGTTGGGCACCGTCCAGTCGCAGCTCGTTGTCACCAAGGATTGCAGCAGCGTCTGCCCAGCCGGGCAGGCCGTGCCCACGGAATGCGTCAGCGGCAGCCAGAACACCGACACGCCATAGATCATGCCAATGCAGAGATGCACGGCCAAGGCGGCCGGCGGCACCAGCCAGCGATTGAAGCCGGGCAATGCGACGGTTCGGGAACGGTCGAGCAAGCCAGCTTGCCGTGCCAGGGTGAACTCAGCCGCCATGCTCATGTCAGACGATTCCCCGGCGTTCTATCTGGCCCGGCGACGCCGGCGGCAGACGCGCTTCTCAGTAAACAGACTTTCGATTGATTGGGCGGATCAAGGCAAGGTAAATTTTCCGTGCTGCGATAGCACAAACCTATCAGACGACGGTGGCAGCCGAGAGCCGCTTCGCGCTGCCCAGCAAGGCGGCCACCAGGGGCGCCACGGGCTGCCGGCTCGACGCCACCACGCCGACCTGGAACGCCGCATCCGGCTCCACCAGCGGCACGATGCGGAACGGCGGATGGCTGCCCACCATGTCCACGACCTGCTCGGACAGGATGGTCGCCCGGCCGCCATGCCGCACATGCGACAGCAGCGCGATCATGGAATCCGACTCGAAGTCGCACGGGCGGCAGTCGCTGGCGGGCGTCCCCAGCAGGCGGTCAAGGATGCGGCGGTTCTGCATGTCGGATGTCGGCAGGCAGAGCGGCAGGGCGGCCGCTTCCGCCCAGGTCAGCCGGTCCCGCGTGCCCATCGGGCCGCCGACGGTGGTCAGCAGGCGGTAGCGCTCGACGAACAGCGGCACGGACTGCAGCCGCCCGATCGCCTCGGCGCCGAGATAGGTGATCCCGGCGTCGAGCTGCAGGTTGTCGAGCAGGTCGAGAATGTCGGCTGAGCTGCGCGACAGCACCTGCACGCGCACCTCCGGGTGCAGGTGCTGGCAGTGCCGGGCCAGCAGGGAGGCGTGCGGCAGGGCGCTCGGGATGACGCCCAGGCGCAGCGCCCCGGACAGGCCGCGGCGCAACGCGCGGACCTCGTCGCGCATCGCCCTGGCGTCGCTCACCAGGCGCTTGGCCCATTCCAGCACGCGCTCGCCTTCTGGGGTGAGGCCCTGGAACCGCGAGTTGCGCTGCACCAGCATGACGCCCAGCGTCTCTTCCAGGGACTTGATCGCGGCCGACAGCGTCGGCTGCGCCACCCCGCAGGCCTCGGCGGCGCGGCGGAAGTTGCGTTCCCGCGCGACGGCGATGAGGAACTCGAGCTTGTCGATCAACGGGCTGGTCCAGGAACGCGGGGGCTGCTGGTAGCGGCGGACGGATTTGAACCGCCGACCAAGGGATTATGATTCCCCTGCTCTACCGCTGAGCTACGCCGCCAGCCGGACAAGGCGCTGTGTCGCGCCTGCGGCCTGCCGAGTCAACACTCGCGCCAGGCGGCGTCCGCCAGGCCACGCGATCACGATAAAGACAACTCAACGAGGAAGATCACAGCGAATACAATGATGTAACCGAATGTTGCGGCAAGATGTCAAAGTTCGTAGCTTGTTGCGGGCGTGAGTTGGATTACGCCAAGCCCGCTGCAACCGACAGGATAGCTCCTTGCCATGAACCTACGCTCCGTCCTCCTCGCGACCGCGGCCGCGTCGATCCCCTGCCTTGCCGTCGCGCAACCGATCGAGGGCCTCTACATCGGCGCCGGCGCCCTGGCCAACGTCAAGCAGGACGAGCATGTGAGGCCGAATGCGGCCCTCCAGATACCGGGCAGGACGCGCTTCCGCTTCGACGAGGGCGGCATCGGCGGCTTGGGCTACATCGGCTACGGGCTCGGCAACGGCATGCGCGTCGAGGTGGAGGGCAACTACCGCGAGAACAGCCTGCTCGGCCTGTACGGCACGCCGCAGCCCAACGCGGGCGGCCAGGGCACGCAGGAGGATTACGGCGCGCTCGTCAACGTGCTGTACGACTTCGACCTGCGGCCGCTCGGCGTGCCGTTCGTCCAGCCCTACCTCGGCGTGGGCGCCGGCTATGAGTTCAGCCACCTCGTGGGCTTCAATGAGACCAACGCGGTCACCGGCCAGCAGAACCACTTCGGCGGCACGACCGGCAACTTCGCCTACCAAGGCATCGTGGGCGCCGCGTTCCCGATCGAGCCGATCCCAGGCCTGGCCGTGACCGTGGACTACCGGTTCCTCGGCGTCCTGGGCGACGAGAGCTTCCGGGGCAGCACGGTTCCGAGCCCAAGCGCCTTCGGGCGGGTGAAGATCTCGGAAAACCTGAACCACAGCCTCGTGGTCGGCGTGCGCTACGCCTTCAACACCCCGGCGCCGGTGCCGCCGCCGCCGCCCGC
>CAXTTH010000381.1:0-2434 GCA_964247035.1 uncultured Acetobacteraceae bacterium | reverse complement strand
CGCCGCGCCCGCGCGCCAGGCTCATGCCGAGCCCGGCCTGGCCCATGCGGCGGTCCCGGTCGATGTCGGCCGCCGCCGGAGGCACGTAGCGGGAGTACGGGTCGAGATGGTTGAACATCTCGTCGAAGAAGGAGCGGATCACGCCCTGGGTCTCGGCGGCCCGCACGGGGGCCGAGATGGTGGCGGCTGATGCGGCCATGCCCGCGGCCAGCGCGCCCCAGCTCGCCGCCTTGGCTGCGTCCGGGAGGGAGGCGGTGAACACGGTGCGGCCGTCCTGCAAGAGGCGTATCTCGGTCTCGCGCAGCTCGGTGGTCAGGGCTGGGTCGAGGGCGGTCAAGCCTCGCAGCCCCCACACGGTCAGCTGCGGAATGGCGATCGGCTCCAGCGTGCGCGGCGCGATGAAGGCCAGCGCCGTGCTGAACACGGCGGATGCGGCGGGCTCCCTGAACGCCTCGGCCGCCTTGGCCAGCGTCGGCGCGGTCCATAGCAGCACCAGGAGGCAACCCGCCCGGATCACGGACGGCGCGGTCTCGCAGCCTGCTTGGGCATCCCCGCCGCGGACCCGCCGGCCAGGCCGAAGATCAGCCCGCCGGTGACGGGGCTGGCTTCGACCAGCCGCACGTCCAACAGCTGCGCCAGGTGGAACGACATGCGGGTGCGGCGGCCGGTCAAGGACTTGGTCGCCTCGTCGTGCGCCCAGAAGTCGTCCGGCAGCGCGGACAGCGGCAGCAGCCCGCTGGCGCCCGTTTCGGACAGGGTGACGAACAACCCGAACCGCGTCACCCCGGAGATGCGGGCGGCGAACTCGGCGCCCGTCTTGTCCGCCATGTAGGCGGCCAGGTAGCGGTCCACCGCGTCCCGTTCGGCCAGGGCGGCGCGCCGCTCGGTGGCGGTGATGTGCTCGGCGGTGTCCTCGAACTTGGCCGACTCTGCCTCCGTCAGCCCATCGGAGCCCGCGCCGAGGCCGCGGATCAGCGCGCGATGCACGCACAGATCGGCGTAGCGGCGGATCGGGCTGGTGAAATGCGCGTAGCGGGGCAGGGAGAGCCCGAAATGGCCGATGTTGTCCGGCGAGTACTGCGCCTGGCTCTGGCTGCGCAGCATCACCTCGTTCACCAGCGGGGCGGCATCCGTGCCGGCCACCTGCTTGAGCACCCCGTCCAGGTCGCGCGGCGTCACCTGGCCTTGCGGCGGCAGGGCCACGCTCATGCCGTGCAGGAAGCTGCGCAGCGCCTCCAGCTTCTCGTCCGAGGGCGGCGCGTGGATGCGGTACATGCAGGAGAGCCTGAGCTTCTCCAGCGCCTCCGCGGCGGCCACGTTGGCCAGCACCATGAACTCCTCGATCAGCCGGTGGCTGTCGAGCCGGGGGCGGGGCACGATGGCGGCCACCTTGCCGTCCGCATCCAGGGAGACCTTCCGCTCCGGCAGGTCCAGGTCCAGCGTGCCGCGCGCCTGCCGGGCCGCGAGCAGGGCGCGGAACGCGGCATACAGCGCGGGCAGCGGCAGCCCCAGGTCGTCGCCACGGTCCTGCGCCTCCTGCACCTGCTCGTAGGTCAGCCGGGCGGCGGAGCGCATCAGGCCGCGGCCGAACCGGTGCGCCGTCTTGCGGCCCGCCGCGTCCACCCGCATCTCGACGAACAGGCAGCCGCGCTCCTCGTCCGGCCGCAGGCTGCACCAGCCGTTGGACAGCGCCTCCGGCAGCATCGGCACCACGCGGTCCGGGAAGTACACGCTGTTGCCCCGCTCCCACGCGCTGCGATCGAGCGGCGAGCCCGGCGGCACGTAATGCGCCACGTCCGCGATGGCCACGACCAGGCGATGGCCGTCGCCGTCCGCCTCGGCGAACACGGCGTCGTCGAAGTCGCGCGCGTCCTCGCCGTCGATGGTCAGCAACGGCAGGCTGCGCAGGTCCTCCCGCGCGCCGAGCGGCACGGCCTCGGCCGCCTCCGCCTGCTCCACCGCGCCGGGCGGGAACTCGGTCGGGATGTCGTGGGTGTGGATGCACACCAGGCTGACGGAGCGGGCGTCGCCCATGCTGCCCAGACGCTCCACCACCCGGGCGGACTTCAGGCCGTAGCTGCGGCTCGGCAACGGCACGCCGAGCACGATCTCGCCCTCCGCCGCGTCCCCGGTGTCGCCGGGCGCCACCTGCCAATCGGCCTTCTGCCGCCGGTCGGTCGGCTGGATGCGGCCGCCAGACGCCAGGGCATGGAACACGCCCAGCACCCGGCCCGGCGCGTCGGTCAGCCGCTTGAGCGTGCGGCCCTCGAACTTGTTGCCGCCGATCGGGCGCAGCCGGGCCAGCACGCGCTCGCCGGGCGCCAGGGCCGGCTGGTCGCGCTGCTCCGGCTGCATCAGCACCAGCGGCGGCGGGCCGTCGCCGTCCCACTCGACCGGGCGCGCGATCGGGTCGCCGTCCGGGTCGGTGCCGGTC
>CAXTTH010000380.1:0-2448 GCA_964247035.1 uncultured Acetobacteraceae bacterium | reverse complement strand
CCGCCCCGCGGGCGACCCGGCCGCGCCCCCCCGACGGCCGGCTGGACCAGGCGCAGCAGGACCTGCTGCGGCGCCTGGCGTCGGCCCAGGCGCGCGCCGGCAACGATGCCGCCCTGCGCCTGCTGGGCTCGCGCGAGGCGCGGCGCATGACCGGACCGCGGGGGGACATGTTCCGTCTGCTGACCGCCGCCCCGGTGAGCGGCGTGGGAGACCTGCGGCGCGCTGCCGGGGAGGTGGCGCTCGCCCGCGCCATGCCGGCAAGCCTTTCCGCGCTCAACGCGCGTTAGGGCGCATGGCTGCCAACGGCGCATTAAGCAGTATGTAACTTGCGCCAGGAGCCTGCAAAGACTATCTCTCGCCGCCTTGGCCCAAGGGGACGACGATCGTCCAACAGGCTATCTGCTGGTTTGGGGGTACGTGATGAACGCACTTGCTCAACTGGGGATGGTCTCGGAGCTTCCGAGCGAGAACCAGATGACGATCTCTCCTCTTCCTGTTTTCGAGGAAGCGGATCGGAAGGATTATTTCGTCGAGAAGGACGGAATGAGGTTTGCCGGCACCCACCTGCTGGCTGATCTGTGGGATGCCGACAACCTGTCCGACCCGGTGCACATCGACACGGCGTTGCGTGCCGCCGCCGTGCGTGCGGGAGCCACCATCCTGCATAGCCACTTCCACCACTTCTCGCCCAATGGCGGCGTGTCGGGCGTGGTCGTGCTGGCCGAAAGCCACATCTCCATCCACACTTGGCCGGAGCGGCACTTCGCCGCGATCGACATCTTCATGTGCGGCGACTGCAACCCGCACGACGCGATCCCCGTCCTGCGGGACGCCTTCACGCCGGGCCGCGTGGTGCTGGACGAGCAGCGACGCGGCCAGTTCTAGCCGCACGGCCCCACCATGCCCTGGCTGGCGGAGACGCTCTACCCCGGATGGTCGCAAAGCTTCCAGGTTACGCGTGAGATCATTCGGGAGCGGTCCGCCTTCCAGGACATCGTCATCGTGCAGACTGAGCGGCACGGCCGGGTCCTGTTGCTGGACGGCGCGGTGCAGATCACCGAGGCGGACGAGTTCGTTTACCAGGAGATGATCGCCCACGTTCCGCTCATCCAGCATGGGTCGGCGGAACGCGTGGTCATCGTCGGCGCTGGCGACGGCGGCGTGCTGCGCCGCGTGCTCCAGCACCGCGGCGTGCGCCGCGCCACCATGGTCGAGATCGACGAGGCGGTGATCCGGCTGTCGCGTGAGCACCTGCCCGCCATCGGCGGCGCTGCTTGGGACGACCCCCGGGCCGAGGTGATCATCGGCGACGGCATCGCCCACATGGCCGCCGCCGCCGAGCACTCCGCCGACGTGATCCTGGTGGACAGCACGGACCCGGCCGGCCCGGGCGAGGCCCTGTTCACCGAGACGTTCTACCACGATTGCGCCCGCGTGCTGGCGCCAGGCGGCCTGCTGGTGAACCAGTCCGGCGTGCCGTTCATGCAGCCGGACGAGCTGCGCCAGACCAGCGCCCTGCGCGCCCGGGTCTTCCCGCACGTCACCGCCTACCTGGCCGCGGTGCCAACCTATGTCGGCGGCTTCATGGCGCTCGGCATCGCGGGCGACCGGCCGATCCTCCCGGTCCCGGCGTCGGAACTGGCGGCGAGGGCGCAACGGGCCGGCGTGCTGGGGCAGGCGGAGTACTGGTCCCCCAAGGTGCACGCCGCCGCCTTTGCGTTGCCCCCCTACATCGCCCGCAGCCTGCTCCCTTCCTGAAGCGGCGACGCCATGGCCAGGAGCAAGATCTGCGGCATCAACGACCCGGCCGCGTTCGATGCGGCGGCCGAGGCGGGCGCGGACTGGATCGGCCTCGTGTTCTTCCCAGCCTCCCCCCGCGCCGTGACGCCCGAGACCGCAGCCGCGCTGTCCGTCCGGGCCCAGGGCGGCCCCGAGCACGGACCCAGCTGCGTCGGCTTGTTCGTCGATCCGGACGACGCGGCCATCGCCCGCGTGCTGGACGCAGTGGCGCTCGATGCGCTGCAACTCTACTGCAACCCCGAGCGGGTCGCCGCCATCGTCCAGCGGTTCGGCCTGCCCGTTTGGCACGCGCTCGGCATCAGCGGCGCGGGCCAGTTGCCGCACGCGCCGGGGGCCGCCTCGCTGTTGCTGATCGAGCCCAGGCCTGCCTCCGGCTCCACCCTGCCGGGCGGCAACGGCGTCCCCCTGGACTGGTCCATGCTCGCCGGCTTCCGCCCGTCCTATCCATGGATGCTCGCGGGCGGGCTGACCCCGGACACCGTGGCCGCCGCCATCCGAGCGACCGGCGCGCCCGCGGTGGATGTCTCCTCAGGCGTGGAGCGCGCCCGCGGCGTGAAGGACCCGGCGCTGATCCGCCGCTTCGTCGCAGCAGCGCGAGCGGCCTGACGGCAAGGGACTCCCGCATGACCCCCGCCCTCACCATCATCC
>CAXTTH010000379.1:0-2450 GCA_964247035.1 uncultured Acetobacteraceae bacterium | reverse complement strand
CCGCCTGCACCGCCCGCAGCACCGCCGGCGTCACGCCAGGGCTTCCACGAACACCTTGAGCTTGCCGCCGCAGGCCAACCCCACCTCCCAGGCGCGCTCGTTGGTCACGCCGAAATCCAGCAGTTGCGGCCCGCTGCCGGCGATGCTGGACTGCGCGGCCTCGGCCACCGCGCCCTCGATGCAGCCGCCGCTGACCGACCCGGCCATCCGCCCGGACGCCGTCACCGCCATCTGGCTGCCCGGCGGGCGCGGCGAGCTGCCCCAGGTTTCCGTCACCGTGGCCAGCGCCACGCGCTCGCCCTGCTGCAGCCACTCGGCAGCGACGGCCAGGACATCTTCGGCTTCGGTCATGCGGCAACTCCCATCGTGCGATCCCGCACGGGTCCCAGCGGGCGGCCCCGCGCAGGCGCCGGGCGGGACAAGGCGGCGATCAGCGCGCGCAGGCTGGCGATGTTGTGGACGGGCCGGAACTCGTCCACGTGCGGCAGCATGGCGCGGATGCCCTGGGATTTCGGCTCGAACCCATCCCAGCGCAACAGGGGGTTGAGCCAGATCAGCCGGCGGCAGGATTTGTGCAGCCGCTCCATCGCCGGGGCCAGCCCGTCCGCCCCCGCGCGGTCCAGCCCGTCCGTCACCAGCAGCACCACGGCGCCCTGGCCGAGCACGCGCTTGGCCCAGTGCCGGTTGAACTGCGCGAGGGTATCGCCGATGCGGGTGCCGCCCGACCAGTCCGGCACCAGGCCCGCCACCGCCGCCAGCGCCGCTTCCGGGTCGCGGTGGCGCAGTTGGCGCGTGACGTTGGTGAGCCGGGTGCCGAACAGGAACACGCTGACCCGGTCCCGGTCATTGGCCACGGCATGCAGGAAATGCAGCAGGATGTGGGCGTAACGCCCCATCGAGCCCGAGATGTCGCACAGCACGACCAGCGGCGGCGGGCGCACGACGCGCTCCGCCCGGACCAGGTGCAGCAACTCGCCGCCATGCCGCGAGGCGGCGCGCAGGGTGGCCGCCATGTCGATGCGCAGGCCACGGGCAGCGGGCCGGGTGCGCCGGATGCAGCGCAGGTCGAGCGGGAGCCGCAGCTTGGCGATCTCGGCCCGCGCGCCGGCAACCTGCGCGGCGCTCATGGCCGCGCAGTCCATGGCCTGCAGCTGCTCCGCGTCGCTGACCGCGAGGGTCACGTCGCGCTGCGGCTGGCCCCTGTGCTCGAGATGCTGTGAGCCTTGGGCTTCCGCCATTCGCCGGTCCCCCGGCGCTGCTCGGGGCGGCGCGCTTTCGGGCAGCGACATGGCTGCATCGTGTTGCGCGGCCGTCAGGTCCCGCCAGAACAACTCGAAGGCGCCGTCAAACAGAACGGCCTGCTCATGCCGGTGCGCCAGGGTTGCGCCGAGCGCGGCGCGGACCTCGCTGCGGGACGCGACGCCGGTGTGCGAGACGGCGCGCAGAGCCGTCAGCAGGTCGGCTGGCCCGACCTGAAGGCCCACCCGCCGCAGCAGGCGGGCGAACTCCATGATGTTGGCGGCGAGCGCGCCGCCAGGCTGGGCGGCTGCTAGGATTTGGTGCGCCCATGCTCGCGGTAGTGATGGCCGCCGCCGGACTCATCGCCGCCGGTATCCTTGGCGTGCTCCTCCTTGGAGCCGGGATGCCCGCCGCCGTCTTTGTGCCCGGTGTCCTGCTTGTTCTTGCCGGGGTGCTCACGGTCCTGATGGCTGGACCCAGGACCGCCGAAGCGGCCGGTGTGCTCGTTCTTGTCTGGCATGGTGAGTCTCCGGGTTGCCGTTGGGAACGGACGAAGCGGGCGAGAGCTTGTCAGGGCGGTGGAGGAGGGGATGGGATTCGAACCCACGGTACACCTTTACAATGCACAACGGTTTAGCAAACCGCCGCCTTCAGCCACTCGGCCACCCCTCCGTCACTTACCCTCTAGCCCAGGGTGGGAAGAAGATCAAACCAATGGCCGCTGCATTGCATCCCGGTCCTGCCGATGCTAACCCGCCGCTCCATGCTGGGGGATCGTCTAACGGTAGGACAGCAGACTCTGACTCTGCTTATCGTGGTTCGAATCCACGTCCCCCAAATGACCCATTGATAACGTTGACACTCTGAGCAGGCATCACCCCCGAGCAGGGTAATGCGCCATCCGGCTACCCCATGGGGTGCCGCCGTGCCCGGCAAACAGGGTGCAAATCACCGCTTCCGCCGCGTCGTCCCCGCCCGCGTCCAGGGCGTGATGGGCCACCCTCGCCGTCGTCCATGTGCAGGCCGCTGCGTTGCAGGCCAGGGTGGATGAAGCCCGGCATCTCATGGCTGAGGCAGCGCCTCGGTTCTCCCAGCGCTGCCGGCAGGCCACCCAAGCCAGCCGCCGCTCGCGGAGGCGATCCCGGTCGCCAGGACGCCCGCGCGCGTGTTCAGCATGGCGGCCCGACGACGCCCTCGCGCGCTGCGTGATC
>CAXTTH010000378.1:0-2465 GCA_964247035.1 uncultured Acetobacteraceae bacterium | reverse complement strand
GTGAGCAGCCCCGCCAGCACGCCAAGCTTCGGGCCGCGCCGGTCCGCGAGCCGCCCTGCGAGTTGCCGGGTCAGCAGGGTGACGGCGGGAGCGAGGCCCATGACCAGGCCGACGACGGTGGTGCTGCGGCCCAGCCCGTCATGCACGTGCAGCGGCAGGGTGGCGAGCGGCAGGCCAACGGCCGCGTAGCCGAGGAACACGATCAGCGCGAACGGCAGCAGGATGCGGGTGATGCTGCCGCCGGGTGCGGGCGCTTGGTCCACGGCGGCTACCAGATGCGGACGCGGTCCTCCGGCTTGATGAACAGCGCATCGCCGGGCTTGACCCCGAAGGCGCTGTACCAGGCGTCGATGTTCGGCGCCGGGCCATTCACCCGCGCGTCCGGCGGCGAATGCGGGTCGGTGAGCAGACCTTGCCGCTCTGCCTCGGGGCGCTCCTTGGCGCGCCACACCTGCGCCCAGCCGAGGAACACGCGCTGGTCGCCGCTCAGCCCGTCGATCACCGGGGCGTCCGCGCCGTGCAGCGAGGCGTGGTAGGCGTCCAGCGCCAGGGTCAGCCCGCCGAGGTCGGCGATGTTCTCGCCCATGGTGAGCTTGGGGTTGATGCGGGCGCCCGGCAGCGGCTGCATGGCGGCGAACTCCGCGCCGAGCCGGGCGGCCAGCGCGTCGAACCGCTCGATGTCGGCGGCGGTCCACCAGTTGCTCAGGCGGCCCTGCGCGTCGAACTTGCGGCCCTCGTCGTCGAAGCTGTGGGTCATCTCGTGGCCGATCACGCCGCCGATCGCGCCGTAGTTGACCGCCGGGTCGGCCGCCGGGTCGAAGAAGGGCGGCTGCAGGATAGCGGCGGGGAACACGATCTCGTTGAAGCTCGGGTCGTTGTAGGCGTTGACCGTCTGCGGCGTCATGTCCCACTCGTCACGGTCCACCTTGGCGCCGAGCCGGGCCAGCCTGCGGTGCCAGTTGAAGCTCCAGCCGCGCTCCATGTTGCCGAACAGGTCGTCGGGGCGCACGTCGTAGGCGCTGTAGTCCCGCCATTTCTGCGGGTAGCCGATCTGGGTGGCCATCTGGTCCAGCTTGGCCGTGGCCTTGTCGCGGGTTTCCGGCGCCATCCAATCAGTGGCGGCCAAGCGGGCGCGGTAGGCGGCGCGCACGTCCTGGGTCAGCCGCTCCATCTTGGCCATCGAGTCGGGCGGGAAGTGCCGCTCGACGTAGAGCTGGCCGACCGCCTCGCCCAACTGCCGGTTGGAGGCCCGCAGCGCACGCTTCCAGCGTTCCGGGTTGGCCGGCACGCCCTTGAGATAGGAGTCGTTGAACGCGAACGACGCGTCCACGAAGCGCGCCGGCAAGCAGGGCGCGGCGTTGGCCAGCATGTGGAACGCCGCCCAGCCGCGCAGCGTCGGCAGGTCCGCCTCGCCCGCCAGCTTGGCGATGGCGGCGATGGCGGTGTTCTCGGACAGCACGACGTAGTCCTGCGCCGGCACCTCGGCCGCCGTGAGGAAGCTCGGCCAGTCGAAGCCGGGCGCCGCTTCGGCCAGGGCCGCCGGGCTGACCGGGTTGTAGGTGCGGTCCGGGTCGCGCTGGTCGGCGCGGGCCCAGCTCACCTCGGCGATCCTGGTCTCGAACGCGACCACGGCCGTCGCGATGGCAGGCGCGTCCGGCCAGCCCGCCATGTCCAGCATGGCGGCGACGTAGTCCGTGTAGCGGGCGCGCTGCTCGGCGTGCTCGGGCGTCAGGTAGTAATCGCGGTCGGGCAGGCCCAGCCCGGCCTGCTCCAGGCTGACGGCGTAGCGCGTCGGGTCCTTGGCGTCCGGATCGAGGTTGAGGTGGAACAGCGAGGCATGGAACGAGGTGGGCGCCTGCCCCATCAGCGCCGCCATGGCCTGGCGGCTGTCAGCGGCCTTGATGGCGGCGAGATAGGGCTGCACCGGCGCAAGGCCGCGCTGCTCGACCGCGTCGGCGTCCATGTAGGCGGTGAAGAACGCGCCGACCTTGGCCTGCGCGGGCGCCTGCTGCGCCCCGCCGGCGGCTGACTCGGTCAACAGCGCGTGCACCTGCTGCTCGGCCAGGTCGGCGAGCTTGTTGAAGGTGCCGTAGCTGGTCTTGTCGGCCGGAATCGTGAGCTGCTGCACGTAGCGGCCGTTGGCGTAGTCGAAGAAGTTGTTCCCCGGGGCGGCGGCCTGGTCCATGCCCGCGACATCGAACCCGAAGCTGGCTTGGGGCGCGGACTGGGCGTGCGCCGCGGCGGCGGCGCAGAGCGCGAGGGCGGTGATGGCGTGTTTCATGCAGCTTCGTTCCTCAGTTCGGTCAGCAACGCCGCAAGCGTGCCGTCCCGGCGCAAGGCTATGGCCGTCAGCACTGCCACGTCGTCACGCATGCATCTCACCTCCGCCAGCAGCTGGCGGAGGATCAGGGAAAGGTCAGGATCGGCAGGCTTGCTCATGCAACAATCCTAGCACGGGTCAAGAG